>JBEBGA010000522.1:0-1687 GCA_040081695.1 Pyrinomonadaceae bacterium | reverse complement strand
CCGTTACCGAAGCAAGCCTCGCGATCGCTCTTGCCCAGCAGGGCGGCATCGGCGTGATCCACAAAAACTTTAGTGTCGAGCAGCAAGCCGAGGAGGTCGATAAGGTCAAACGCAGTGAATCAGGTATGATCGTCGACCCGGTGACGATCCACAAAGACAAGCTCGTATCAGATGCCCTCGCCATCATGGCCCGCTTTAAGATCAGCGGTGTGCCGGTGACGGATGATAACGGCTTGCTCGTCGGGATAATTACAAATAGAGATCTGCGGTTTGAAACGCGATTTGATATCCCCGTTTCCGAGATAATGACCCCGCAGCCGTTGGTGACTGTGCCGGTCGGCACGACGCTCGACGAAGCCAAGGTCAAACTGCAAAAACACCGTATCGAAAAGCTGCTCGTAGTCGATGACAACGGTCATCTCAAGGGCCTTATTACCGTCAAAGACATTCAAAAAGCGATCAACTTCCCCATCGCGGCAAAGGACGAGCTTGGACGGCTGCGCTGTGCAGCCGCTATTGGAGCAACGGGTGATTTTCTCGAACGTGCCGAGGCTCTCGTTAATTCACGCGTCGATGCGATCGTTATCGACACGGCTCACGGCCATAGTTCGCGGGTGCTGAACGCCGTCAAACAGGTCAAGTCGAAGTTTCCTGATATCGAGGTAGTTGCTGGAAACGTAGCGACCGCCGACGCCACAAAAGCACTAATTAAAGCAGGTGTTGATGCCGTTAAGATCGGTATAGGTCCGGGTTCGATCTGTACGACACGTGTCGTGACGGGTGCTGGTGTTCCACAAGTTTCCGCCATAGTTGAGTGTGTTGCGGCTGCCAAAAATACGGGCGTTCCGATCATTGCCGACGGCGGTGTGAAATTTTCCGGCGATGTCGCCAAAGCCATTGCAGCGGGTGCCGACTCAGTGATGATCGGCTCGCTCTTCGCAGGGACCGAAGAGGCTCCGGGCGAAGTCATCCTTTTTCAAGGCCGCAATTTCAAGACCTATCGCGGCATGGGCTCGATCGGTGCGATGAAAAAAGGCTCAAGCGACCGCTATTCACAAGAGGGCACAGTCGCTGACGCCAAATACATCCCCGAAGGCATCGAGGGCCGCGTCGCATACAAAGGCACCGTCGCAGAAATGGTCACGCAACTAGTAGGCGGCCTGCGTTCGGGCATGGGCTACACCGGCTGCCGCAGCATCAGTGATCTCCAAAAAGACGCCAAGTTCGTCCGCATCACTTCGGCGGGATTACGCGAATCGCACGTCCACGATGTGATAATCACAAAAGAGGCACCGAACTATAGGATCGAATCTTAATGCAGAAGCCCGCACGTCAGTAAGGGCGTAACATCCAATTGGTGTATGAGCGACTAACGCTCTAGCCGCCTAGTTCCTCAGCGGCTTTGTCCCATTCGTTGTAAAGATCTTGAATACGGGTTTCGAGGGCCTTGTGCTCGGCGGCGAGGGCGTTGAGGCGTTCGAAATCGGCGGCGACGACGGGCTCGGACATCTTAGCCGTCAGATCGGCGGCTTCGGATTCCAAGTGTGGAATAAGCTTTTCGATATCGGCAATACGCTTTTCTAGTTGGTTGATCTGATTCTTTGAGAGCGAAGCCTCACTCGCCGCAGCCCGTGTTTCCGTCTTAGACACTCCATTCTTTACGGATGAGCTACTGATACCCGTTGCG
>JBEBGA010000167.1:0-6807 GCA_040081695.1 Pyrinomonadaceae bacterium | reverse complement strand
ACATCACATCGCCATTTTCAAGCCAGTTCATATAAAGTATTATGAATTACGAATTAAAAATTACGAATTACGAATTAAAGTTTACTGTTTACAGATCGCAGACTTTCTACCATCCTAATTCGTAATTCGTAATTACTAATTCGTAATTGTAGAAAAGGAGAATCAACGTGAAGAATCTATCGACACTAGCGATCGCAGCCGTCGTTTTGTTTACCGCAGCCTGGGCGTGCAACATGAGCACGGCAAATATCAGCAGCTTTAAGACCTCAAAAGACCGCGAGGGCAAACAGGAATCAACCAGCTTCAAAGGCGGCGAGACCATCTACGGCCGTGCGGTCATCGCAAACAACGGCGGCAAGGTCAAGATCAAACTAAAGATCACCGTCGATGACGTCAGCGGCATGGACAAAGGCGATATGGTCAAAGGCTCTGACGTCACCATCGATATGGACGGCGACGGCACCGGCATCTATTCGCTCGCGGTCCCCGTCGGCGTCAAAAGCGGCAAATACATCCTCACCGCCGACATGGTCAACGAAGCCGGCGAAACAAAGGACACAAAATCCGTCAATCTAAACGTGTCTGACGAATAAACAGCGTCTATTTTATCGGAGCTTCGATCTTTAGGCCTTTTGGGTTGTATTCATAGGTTGTGACGTCGGTTGAGTAGTTGCCTTTACCGGCTTCGACGGTTTTTTGTTCGATCCTGACTATCGCGGCATCGGCGCCGACGTAAACGATATACGTGGAGGAATACGGGAGTTCGTTCGGAGGCGAGGTTTCGACGCGTTTGAGGATCGTCACGGGTTTGCCGAGCAGCTTTCCTTTCTGCGAAGTGTATTTGGTGTCGTCTTCGACTTCAGCTAAAAGGGACGAGCTAAGTTTCATGGGCTTTGGCAGCGGCGTGTCGCGGAACCATTCGCCGCCGTAACTCAAGGTATAACGCTGTCCGTCGACGATCACCCACTCCTTTTCGGACTTATTGCCGACGATATCGCTCAAAAAATGCGAGCGGCTGCGGTAAGGCGGTATAAATTCCTCCGTCACCGTCGAAGTCTGCGTTACCTTTCCATTCTCGTAGGTGACGATCTTCTTGATCTCCCGCCGCGGCCTAATGCTCGACGCCCCAAACGCCGCCTTCATCGCCGCGTAAAACTCCGCCGACGTCAACTTCTTAACCTGCCCCGCCGCCATAACCGCCGAAGCCATCAATATCGTGAGAGTAAGTGCAACAAATTTCATAACTATTTTATCGGTGCCTCGATCTTGATGGACGAATCATATTCATAGGTTGTTATAGTCTTAATTCGCGTCTTGGATTCGAGCTTACTCATCGTTACTAAGACTTGAAGCATTCTTCCAAACCGGTCTATCCAGAGCCGGACGACCAACTCACTATCTTCATCGTCCACATAAGTCTTCTTGAACCGTTCCGTCTTTTCATAAATGGTCACTTTTTGACCCGAGAGTTTTGTTTTGTCTATGATTTTATAAGATCCAAAGCTAGGCTCCATAGCTTCTCCCAGAATAGGAGCTCCTGTTCTATTCACATAGCGCTCCCAAGGCTCATCATTGGACCTGTAGTACATCTGTTGTCCTATTGCAATGCGTTCATCCTTCTGAATCTTTCCGTCTTCATTCTGAATAGAAATCATATGCTCTTTACCAGGCGGGATATTTTCAATAGCCCGTTCGGTAATTAATGTTGGAGTCGAACTACCAGCACCGAATTCTTCCTTACGTTCTTTTTCACGGTAACTAGTATTTTTCAATTTGAGATATCCGTCTGCCATGACCTGATAAAACTCAGAACCCGTGATTGTCTTTGTTTGCCCCAGCGAACTGGAAGAACAAAGAAGTCCTATAAAGATAGCGAGTAAAATCAAATGATTACAGCTTGTGCGCATATCGTCAGTGGGCATTCTCTAATCCAAAACCTCCAAGTTGTTATTAAGCGTCGCGATCTGGCTTTCTAGTTCGGTGGAGCGGTCGCGGAGTTCGGTGACCTTTTCCGCAGGGGCACGGTCGACGAAGTTTGCGTTTGAGAGCTGACTGTCGAGACGCGTTTTCTCTTCGGTGAGCTTGGCGATCTGGTTTGCGAGCCGTGTGCGTTCGACGTCAAAATCGATCAGACCTTCGAGCGGCACGGCGAGACGGGCGTCGTTCGTCACGGCCTTTGCCGAGGCACGCGGGACGTCCAGTTCGTCACCGATAACGAGCTCGGCAGCCTTTGCAAGCTTTAGTATCTGAGCCTGGTTGGCACGGAACACGTCCTGAAACCCCGCATCCGCCGCGACATGCACCGTAAATTTGATCGCCGTCGAGATATTCATCTCCGCACGGATATTTCGCACCTTTTTGATCAGCTCAATGACCGCCGACATCTCCGCCTCGGCCTGTGCATCGATCGCACGCTCGTCCCCCGGCGGAAACGAAGCAAGCATAATGGTCGCATCCGCCCCCGCATAAGCGGTGTGGTGCAAAGCGTTAGACGTGCCCGGCAATTTCTGCCAAAGCTCTTCGGTCAGATACGGCATAAACGGATGCAGCATCCGCAAAGCGATCTCCATGATCGTGATGATCCGCGTCGTCGCCTCCGGGCTACCCGCCGTGATCTCGTCCTTAACAAGCTCAATATACCAATCGCAGAAATCGTCCCAAAAGAAATGGTAAAGCAGCGAAACGGCCTCGTGAAACTGATAAGTGTCGAGCGCTCGGTTGACCGCAAGCGCCGTTTTATTCAAACGCGAGACTATCCATTTGTCAGCCAGTGCCTCGACACTCATCAAACTCGCATGATCTACCGCCGCTCCCTCGGCATTCATCAGACAAAACCGAGTCGCGTTCCAGATCTTGTTAGCAAAGTTGCGATAGGTCTCAACGCCAACATCATTCCAACGAATATCCGCCCCGGTCGCGATCGACGCGAGATAGATACGCGTCGCGTCCACGCCAAATTTGTCGAACATCTCGATCGGATCGACGCCGTTGTTGCGAGATTTCGACATCGGCTTGCCGTCTTTCCCAAGCACGGTGCCCGTGATGACGCAGTCGTTGAACGCGGTCTTCCCGACGAACTTCTTAGTCAGCATCATCATCCGCGAAACCCACAGGAAGATGATGTCACGACCAGTAACCAGGACGTCGGTGGGGAGAAAAATATCGAGATCGCTGGGAACGCAGGCGCCCTCGCCTGCAACGCCGGTTCCTCCGGCGGGAGTCACGTGATCACCGCGTTCTTCAGCGTCCTCGGAAGGACGCTTTGCAGGCCAGGGCGCCTGCGTTCCGGCCGAATCGCCGGTCCAGCCAAAGGTTGAAAACGCCCAAAGTCCGCTTGAAAACCAAGTATCGAGCACATCATTATCCTGCGTCAGCTCCCTACCGCCCGCGTTCTCTTTCGCCTCTTCGGCGGTGCGTGCGACAAAGACATTGCCGTCCACGTCGTACCACGCCGGGATCTGATGCCCCCACCAAAGCTGCCGCGAAATGGTCCAGTCCTTGAGGTTTTCGAGCCAATTTGTATAAACCTTTTCATGAGGAACACGCGGCGAGAAATGCGGCACGCCTTCGTCACGCATCATGTCGAGAGCGAGGTCACGCATCTCGTCCATCTTCACGAACCACTGCTCGGAAAGAATAGGCTCGACCACCGTCTTGCACCGCTCGCACACAGGCAAAGTGATCTCGTAATCATCAACCTTCTCCAGCAACCCAAGCTCGTCAAACATCGCCACAACCTTTTCGCGAGCAGCAAAGCGGTCCATCCCGTCAAACTCCGCCCCGGCGGCAGCGTTCATCGTGCCATCGAGATTCATTACCAAAAGCTGTTCGAGATTATGCCTTTCGCCGACAAGATAGTCGTTAGGGTCGTGCGCGGGCGTGATCTTGACCGCACCGGTGCCAAACTCGGCATCGACATATTCGTCAGCGATTATCGGAATCTCGCGGTTCGTCAGCGGCAGAAGAATGGTCTTGCCGACTAGGTCTTTGTAACGTTTGTCGCTGCCGTTCACCGCAACAGCCGTATCCCCAAGCATCGTCTCGGGCCGCGTCGTCGCGACGGTGATCGTCTGATCGCTGTCCTTTAACGGATATTTTAGATAGGTGAGCTTGCCGTCTTTCTTCGTCTCTTCTTTAACTTCGAGATCAGAGAGAACCGTCCTGTCCTTCGGGCACCAATTGACGATACGCAAGCCGCGATAGATCCAGCCCTCGTCATAAAGCGTGCAAAACACATTACGAACCGCCAGCGACAGGCTTTCGTCCATCGTAAAACGATGCCGCGACCAATCGACCGACGCTCCTTCGCGACGCATCTGCTCGGTGATGGTGTTGCCGTACTGCTCTTTCCACGCCCACGCACGTTTTATGAATTCCTCACGGCCGATGTCCGTCGGCTTTTTATGCTCGTCCTTTTTCAGCTGCTCGACGACCTTGCGCTGGACGCTAATGCCGGCGTGATCCGTTCCCGGCAACCACAAAGTGCGGTAGCCTAGCATCCGTTTCCAGCGAATCAGCGAGTCAATTATCGTGTGTTGCAAAGCATGGCCCATGTGAAGCGAGCCGGTCACATTCGGCGGCGGGATAACGATCGAGTAGGGCTTTGCATCCGGATCAGTGTTGATCTCCGGCGCAAAAAATCCGCTTTCTTCCCAGCGTTTATAATGATGTTCTTCGGCCGATTTGGGGTCGTAGGCCTTGTCGAGTTCCATATTTCGTTTCTTGGTAAAAACCCTATTCTAAAACAAAAGCGGTTAGCTTTCATTTCCGCAACGAAAACTAACCGCAATCTGCTCGTAAACTTAAACTTTCTAGGTCTTATTTCCCTCTTCGAGAGCCTCGCGGATAAGCTTTTCGGCGATGCGAGGAACGGCGTCCTGTGCGATCTCGCGGATAACGCGATCGGACAGTTTTTCGACGACACGCTGGGCAATAACGGCGATCAGTTCTTCCGAAGGCTCATCAGCCTGTTCGACCGGAGCCACAAATGCCGGCTCGACTTGCTCTTGGGGTGTCTCGTCCACCTGCTCGGTCTCAACCAACGCAAATCTCGGTTCAAAACCCGACGCAACCGGTGCGATCTCTTCGTCAACTACCCGCTCAAATGGCTCACTCACCTCAGCAACCGGCGGTTCCTCGGCCGGCGCCCACTCAAAATCTTTCACCGTCGCCTGTATCGTCTCCGCCAAATGGAGCGGCTCCACATCACCGTTGGAATGCGGCCGCAGAGCCTCGATCATCTCGTCGTCAAACGACGCATCGTCAAACGCAGTTTCGATAACAGGTTCGCTATCTTCGATAATACACGTGCCGTTAAAAGGATCTTCTTCAGTGTCGTAATCCTGTATCGGCATCGTCTCGGCAAAGCTGTTTTGATACAGCTCCTCGATGTCTGCAGTCTCAGGCGTCGGTGCGGGCGAAGACGAATTCAAACCCAATAGATCCGTTACGCGGGCAACGAGATCGTGGATCGATTGAAAAGGTTTTGTCAGGAATCCGTCCGCCTCGACACGCTCGGCCTCGGTCTGGTCAAACGGCTCAAAAGAACCAACGAGCAGCAGCACCGGAATGTGCCGAGTCGCGGCGTCCTGTTTGATCATCTCGCAGATCTGATAGCCGTTCGGCCCCGGCATCTCGACATCAACGAGCACAATGTCCGGCTGCACCTCGATAAATTTCTGCATCGCGGTTTCGCCGCCATCGGCCGAAAACACATCGACCCCGGCATCCACAAACGACATCTCGACGACCTTACGGATCGTGACCGAATCGTCAGCCAGTAATAATTTGGGTTTTGTCACAACGTTTTGAAAATATCCAGCTAAATCTTATCAGATTTACGCTTGCTTACGCGACTGTTTTGCGAGGTCTGCCGCAAGCCTGATCGCGGCAACTAGGCTCGATTCGTCTGCGACGCCTTTGCCGGCAATATCGTACGCCGTGCCGTGATCGACCGAAGTGCGGATCAGCGGCAAGCCAAGCGTAACATTAACCCCTGAGCCAAACGCCAGCGATTTGACCGCGATCGTCGCCTGATCGTGATAGAGGGCTACAACCGAATCAAACTCACCGCCCGCACAACGCCCAAAGATCGTGTCCGGCGAATAAGGCCCGCTGACATTGATCCCGGCCACCTTACATTGCTCAATAGCAGGAATGATCTCGTCCGCCTCTTCACTGCCAAACATCCCGCCCTCGGATGCGTGCGGGTTTAATCCGGCGACCGCTATAGTGATATCACGCCCAAGCAATTTGCCGATCTCGCGATGAGCAAAGCCTATCAAATCTGCCAAAGCCGGAGTTTTTACTCGCTCAATTGCTTTAGTCAGCGGTAAATGAGTCGAAAGCAAAACAACGCGCAGCTTATCAGCAAAAAAGCTCATCCGAAAATCTGTTGTATCGGTCAGCTCGGCAATGAACTCGGTGTGTCCAGGATAATTATAGCCGCCTAGAGCGATAGCCTTTTTGCTGATCGGAGCCGTACAAATTGCATCGATTTTGCCTCCACGCCATAGCTCTACGGCCTTGACGATATACTCCGCCGAGGCTTTGCCGGTAACCGCGGCATCAACGCCGATCTCGAATTCCGGAGGCAGATTATTGAGGTCAACAACCTCGATATCGTCGAGAACCACACCAAGTTTCAAGGCAAGGCCGCGCAAATGCGCCGCGTCACCGATCAACACACACCGACACGCCGCTCGCACTCGTTCGTCCGAGATCGCCTTGAGTGTGATCTCCGGGCCGATCCCGGCAGCATCGCCGATAGTGATACCGACAGTTGGTAAATTATGAGGTGAAATGGCC
>JBEBGA010000521.1:0-1688 GCA_040081695.1 Pyrinomonadaceae bacterium | reverse complement strand
TTTCGGGAGAGACGCCGGTGAGGATAACTCCACAGGCTCACGAAACTCGTTCTTTGGCGGATTTGCCGGACGGAATAACCTGACCGCAAGCGATCTGGCGTTCTTTGGAGCGGATTCGGGGGCGGCCAATTCGACTGGGGGGGAGAATTCGTTTTTTGGCAGTCAAGCGGGCAAATCGAACACGGTCGGGTTGAGAAACTCGTTCTTTGGAAAAAGCGCCGGGCAGACAAATTTCAGCGGTGGAAACAACTCTTTCTTTGGCGCTTCAGCCGGGGAGCAGAACACTTTGGGCGGTAATAATGCGTTCTTTGGGGTGTCGTCAGGGGTTGGTAACACGACAGGGGGAGGCAACTCCTTTGTTGGGGTCGGCGCAGGATTTGCCAATACCACAGGCAATGCAAACACATTCATCGGCAATAACGCGTCGAATAACATTACGTCGGGATCAAACAATACTACGATCGGCACCAACTCGGATGTCTTGAGTGGGGATCTAACTTTTGCAACCGCGATCGGGGCGGGAGCAGTTGCAACGACCAGCAGCAGCGTTACGATAGGCCGAGCTGCGGATACGGTCAGGATACCCGGAAACCTGACACTTACTGGTACCTTCGCCGGAAATCTCCCCGCCGGCAGCGCAAGTTACATCCAAAACACCACCAGCCCCCAAAGTACGAGTAATTTCAACGTATCTGGGACAGGAACCGCGAGCATATTCAACGCAACGACTCATTACAACATCGGCGGCAATCGTATCTTGAGTAGTCCCGGGGCCAATAATTTGTTCGCGGGGGGCGGAGGTGGAGTGATCACAACGGCAGCCGGTAACTCATTTTTTGGGATGTTGGCAGGGCAATCCGTCACCGGCGGCCTCAACAACTCGTTTTTCGGCAACGCTGCTGGGCAAAGTAACACAAGCGGGGGATCTAATTCGTACTTCGGTAGTTTGGCTGGTACCAACTCGACTGGGAGCGGTAATTCGTTTTTTGGTCATCAGGCTGGGATGTCGAATACAACAGGCGGACTAAACTCGTTCTTCGGTTTGTTTGCGGGCAGGGACAACGTTTCCGGACTCCGCAATGCATTCTTTGGCAATACATCTGGAGCCAATAGCGAGGGAGAAGGTAACTCGTTCTTCGGCTTTGCAACTGGAGCAATGACGACGTCTGGAAACAGAAATGTGATAGTTGGCTCGGAGGCGGGAAGTTCGAACACAACGGGTAGCAGCAACACAATCATTGGCGAAAGGGCGGATGTTGGTTCCAACAACCTAACCTATGCCACAGCGATAGGAGCAGAAGCTGTCGTAAATTCAAGCAACCGCATCCAGCTTGGCAGACAGGACGGGTCCGATGATGTGCGTGTGTCTGGCAATCTAGTGCTGGTCACGCTGGGCGGAGCGGGAGCGACGGCATTGTGCAGGACTCTCTTTCAACAGGTGTCAACCGGTTCGTCTTCCCTCC
Organism: Pyrinomonadaceae bacterium; assembly: GCA_040081695.1. GTDB lineage: Bacteria > Acidobacteriota > Blastocatellia > Pyrinomonadales > Pyrinomonadaceae > OLB17. The sequence continues at coordinate 225 of JBEBGA010000521.1, read as the reverse complement.
GATATAAAACAAACATCAACCGCTTCGGTCTCGGCCTTGATCTTATCAATCGGCTAAAACCCATAACCTTCGACTGGAAAGACGGCGGTCTTCACGATCTCGGCCTCGGTGCTGAGGATGTCGCGGCTATCGAACCCTTACTCGTAACCTACAACGCAAAAGGCGAGGTCGAGGGTGTTAAGTATGACCGGATCGGAGTGGTTTTGGTAAATGCAGTCAAGGAGC
>JBEBGA010000520.1:0-1689 GCA_040081695.1 Pyrinomonadaceae bacterium | reverse complement strand
CGCGGACGCCGTGCCGTTGATCCGGATATTGTCGGACGAGAGGCCGTTAAACTTGCCGAATGCAGCGTCACTTTGTAGACGAAATCGCGAGCCGTTGTAGTTTGCACTTGCGGTAAAGACATCGCCCTTTTTCGATGGCCCGGCGAAACGCATTGCTCCGGCGGCGAATGTCCAAGGTGATACGCGGCGTGAGTTTGCCGATGCGGTCGAGACGGAAAAGCCGAAAACATTTGTATCGTATCGCGAAGCAACGATGGCCTGTGGCAGCGGATCGCCATCGGTCAGAATTGGCGCCACAACCGTGCCCGAATTCGCACGACCCGCAAACGCCGTGACAGCAAACCGCCCGATCGGTAACGAAACAAGCCCACCGCGAACATTTGCCGATAGAAACTGAAGCGTCGTACCCGTGCCAAAATCTCCGGCGGTGAACCGCTGGCCGTTTGGCCTTTCCAGATTAAATGTGAAATTGTGCGCGCGGATACGTTGGGATGACGTTTTGCTTGCGTTTGACGTGAAATAAAACCGTCCGTCGGCAATGCGTCCCACACCCGTCAGTATCAGGCTGTGCGACGAGAGCGCAGAATATCGGTTGAGATTGTACTCGTAATCGACGCTATAAAGCTCGGCAACGCTGCGCCCACCGACATTTTGTACTGCGGACGGCCCTACACTTCCTCGTGTAATGAGAACCGCATTCTGGGCGTCATCGTAACGTATCGCCGCGTCAAACAGCGTCGCGGCGATCTCGGCGGGCAGGATCAACTGGTCGGCGTTTGGTGTGAAAACGAGTTCGCCGGCATTGGAAACGGTGAGCATCACCGAGCCGTTTTCGCGAACCTGTCCGAGCCGTGCGTCAAGATCGGCTGTCTCGCCGGTCTGGCGTTTTACTAAGATCTTGCGACCAACCGAGTCAACATTAACCGTATCACCAAGAGCACGTGCGACTGCCATTACCGGCACCGCGACGCGGCCATTACGATTGACGGCGTTGCTATTTGGGCCGGTCAGAGTGCGGCCATTGACGATGATCGCGGCAAACTGTCCCTGCTTTTTCGCGGCGGCGGTTTTTACCGGAACTTTCTTTCCCGGGCCCGGTTTCGCATCCGTCCGGACAGACGTCGTCAGCGTAAGCAGGCAAGCCAGACAGACGAATAACGTGATGCGAAATAGAAAAGAGCCGTTCATTTAATTGAGAAAGAGGCGGGTGTTAAGGCTTTTTGACGGTTTTGTCAGAGGTTGCGATCTGTGTGACGGGGGCTTTGACGACCAGATCGGTCACGCCTTCGGTGGCGATCTTGCCGTCTTGAAAATCGACACGATATTTGACCGTATAGTTGCCGGGCGGTAAATTTTTTGCAACGAGCAGCGGCTGTTTTGTTTCCGCTCCGCCGAGGATCGGGAGAGGCTCGACGTCCGGCATTTCGGCGACGACCTTGCCCTCAGTGTCCAAAACCTTGATCGACGCGAGCGGGCGGATCATGCTGTTGCCTTCGTTCTTGAGCGTTGGCGTGACGACGATGCCTTCCGGTGTGGATTCGGCAAGCAGATCGCCAAAATCACCCTGTCGTGTCAGGCCAGCAACCTTGATGTAAAAGACCGATGCCATACGGTATTTGACGATCATCTGGCGCACATTTTTGTCGTATTTGAGCGTTTCGGGACGCTGTTCGATGATGAGCGCGGTCA
>JBEBGA010000519.1:0-1691 GCA_040081695.1 Pyrinomonadaceae bacterium | reverse complement strand
TGCGTATTCGCGGAGCCGCAGCGTCGCAGATAGCGGCGGATGCCGCCGAAGCGATCTCCGCCGTCGGCCTCGGCGACAAAGGCCAGAAAAAGGCCAAGGACCTTTCCGGCGGCGAAAAACAGCGTGTTTGTATAGCCCGTGCTCTGGTCGGCAAGCCGCAGGTGATCTTTGCTGACGAGCCGACCGGCAATCTCGATTCGACGACCGGTGCGGCTGTCGAAAAGATGCTTTTTGACCTAAACCGAGATCAGAGCATCACGCTCGTCATCGTCACGCACGATGATGATCTCGCAAAACGGTGCGACCGCGTGATCGAGATGAAAGACGGACAGATCGTGTCTGAAAAACGGAGAGGTGAAACAATATGAAAACCTGGGACATGATCCGAATCGCCAACCGTAACCTTTTCCGCAACAAACTCCGCACGTTTTTGACCGTCGCCGCAATATTCGTCGGCTCGTTCACACTCACGATGACCAACGGCCTCGGCGACGGAATGCGTAACTATGTCGAGAGCCAGGTTAAGAATATCGAGGGCGAGCGCGTAATACTTGTGCGCAAAAAGCTCGAAAGGCCAGTCGGCGGCCCGAAGGCCGGAGCTCCTGAGGAATACAAAGAATCTCCGCAAGAGGGCGACGGCGAAGACAATTTTGACCCAAATACGATGCTGCTCACTGTCCCGCAGATGGAATCTGCCGTTCGCGATATCGACGGCATCAAAAGCATCACGCCCCGATACAACATTGCCGGTGAATACATCACCGTCGATGGCCAGAAAAAGTACAAACTTGAGCTCGGCATGCTGTCCGAAGGAATAATCCAAAAGACCGAGGTCGGCAAAACCATCGACGGCGAAGGCCAGATCGTTATCCCGCTGGGTTTAGCGCGTGAGCTGGATCCCGCGATCGAAAACCTTGTCGGCAAAACCGCGACGATTGCTTATAAAGCCGCCGACCAAACCGTAAAGACCAAGCAGCTCAAGATCGTCGGCGTCTCGACCAAAGGATTTCAGACAAATTACAATTCGTTCGTGGATGTCCCGACCGCAAAACTGATACATGTGGATCAGCGGACCGGTGACGGCGTCGATAAATTTGTCGGTTTTACAATCCAAATGGCAACTGCCGATGCGGCCAAGATCGAGTCGGTAAAGAAGCGGCTCGATCAACTAGGCTTTACTGCCGACACGATCGCCGATGTTCAAAAACGGACATACGACGCGATCAGTATCTTTAAGATCGGGATGAACCTGTTTGCACTGGTCGCTCTGCTTGCTGCGTCATTTGGTATTATCAACACGCTCGTCATAGCCGTGCTCGAACGCACAAAAGAGATCGGCCTGCAAAAAGCCCTAGGCATGGGCCGGGCAAAGATCTTTGCCATCTTTTCACTCGAATCGGTTTTGATCGGATTTTGGGGGGCTTTATTAGGCACACTCGGCGGCATCGCCGTCGGCCTGATCGCCAACAAGGTGCTGCTCACCGCCTACGCGGAGTCGTTTGAGGGGTTCAATCTATTCGCGTTCACCCTACCGTCGATCGCAACGGTCATGCTGCTCGTGTCCGGGGTCGCTTTCGTCGCAGGTGTTTTACGGGCATACCGAGCCAGCCGTCTAAACCCAATCGACTCGCTGAGGTATGAATAAGTCAGAACCCCCTGCGTAAGCGGGGGGCCAGCTTTCAATCGATTTT
>JBEBGA010000166.1:0-6841 GCA_040081695.1 Pyrinomonadaceae bacterium | reverse complement strand
ACTTTTGTAGGATCCTTACCCGAAAAAGCACCGCCGCCATGCGGAGCATATCCGCCGTATGTATCAACGATGATCTTACGGCCGGTTACACCGGCATCGCCCATTGGGCCTCCGACAACGAATTTACCCGTCGGATTGATGTGATATTTAGTCTGATCGTCAAGGAGCTCGGCTGGGATAACGGGTTTGATCACGTGCTCCAAGATGTCGCGGCGAATGTCTTCGATATCGAGGTCAGCGGTCTGTGACGAAATAACAACCGCCTCAACGCGAAACGGCTTGCCGTCGCGATACTCGATCGAAACCTGCGATTTTCCGTCAGGACGCAAGTAGGGAATCGTGCCGTCACGGCGGACTTCGCTCAATTTGCGAGTCAGATTATGTGCCATCTGGATCGGCATCGGCATCAGCTCTGGCGTCTCGTTACAGGCGTAACCAAACATCAGGCCCTGATCGCCCGCTCCGCCGGTGTCAACGCCCTGTGCGATATCCGGCGACTGAGTGCCGATAGCGTCGATGACGCTGCAGGTGTTCGAGTCGTAGCCGTATTCGGCGTTGTTATAGCCGATCTCTTCGATAGTTTCGCGAATGATCTGCTTGTAATTGACCTTTGCTGATGTTGTGATCTCACCGGCGACGACTGCCAATCCGGTTGTCACGAGCGTTTCGCACGCCACGCGGGCCGTGGGGTCCTGTGCTAAAATGGCATCCAAAATCGCATCGCTTATGTGATCCGCAATCTTATCCGGATGACCCTCGGTCACCGACTCCGATGTGAATAGAAAATTTCCGTTACTCAATTGTTTACGTAACTCCTTTTATAGGGTTGTATTAATTGGAATCTATGATAGATAACAAAACGATAATGATAGCTTTTTCCCAGAGAGGTGTCAAAGGGGAACACGTCAAAGCAAGGGACAGCGAGGCATCCTCAAGGCTTCAGATATCATGTGCGTCTGATAATAGAGATTATGTAATAACGATGACAAGAGGATATCAGATCATCCAATAAGCTCAGGCCAGTCGTCGGTTGGCGGTTCACTATCGTCTGTGGGCTCTTCGGTTGGCGTTGATGATGCAGAAAGGTCAATTACCTTTTGCTCAACGTAGATCGGACAATCCATGCGCAACGCGAGCGCAATTGCATCGGACGGACGTGCGTCAAGCAATACGGCATCGCCACCGCGATCTAGCAGTTCGATCCGGGCATAAAACGTGTTGTCTTGTAAATCTGTAATTATCACGCTCGCGGCCGATAGGCGGCATTCGATGATAATGTTCCGGAGTAGATCGTGGGTCATCGGACGCTGAGGGACGACCTTTTCGATCTCAAGGGCGATCGCGTTAGCCTCAAAAGCACCGACCCAGATAGGCAAGACCGTCTCGGATTCGACGCCTTTAAGCACTACGATGGGAGAATTGGTGTTCGGGTCCATTATTAATGCACCGATCTTAACCTCTATCAAATTGCGGTCTATATCATCCATGAAAACCTATTGAACCTCACCAAATAATGAATTTGCCTTTATATCAGTAATGCGGACATCGACGATCTTGCCTAATAACTCACCGGAGCCTTTGAAATTAACTACTTTGTGACAGGTCGAGTGTCCGGTCAGGCCCGTATCAGAGCGGCTAGAAACATCCTCAACTAATACTTTAAGCACTATATTAAGGTATCGCTGTAACTGATTGTTCTGTATATCTTTCTGGGTTTTCTCGAGCTCAAGAAAACGTAGTGTCTTATCCCCAGGAGAGACGTCATCGATCATTTCAAAAGCGGGCGTTCCCGGGCGTGGCGAGTATTTGAACATATATGCCATATCAAACCCGCAATATTTGACCATTTCAACGGTATCCCGGAAATCTTCGTCGGTTTCTCCGGGAAACCCGACGATTATATCGGTTGTAAGAGCGATGTCACGGCTCGACGACTTTATGCGATCGATCTTTTTGAGGTATTTCTCGATCGTGTGTCCGCGTTTCATGAGTTTAAGCACCCGGCTCGAACCTGACTGCACCGGCAGATGCACCCAATTGCAGAGATTTTCGTGTTGCTCGATTGCATCGACGATATCATCGTTAAAATCGCGGGGAAACGAGGTGTTAAATTTAATTCGCTCGATCCCGGTGGCAGCGACGGCACGCAAAAGCTGGGAAAAGGCCGACTTCCCTGCAAATCCTTTGAGGCCGGAGTCGGTTTCGGGCTTATAACTATTGACGTTTTGGCCGATCAGATGCACTTCTTTGACGCCGTTTCGTCGTAATTCGAGCACTTGGCGGATGATTTCCGATGCCTCAAGGCTACGTTCCCTGCCCCGTGAGAACGGGACGATACAATAGGTGCAAAACTTGTTACAGCCCTCAATAATGGGCAAAAAAGCCACATACGGCGAATGGCGGTGTGTGTCGGCGACGGTCCAATCGTATTCGTCCTCGCGTTCTCCAACGTCAAAATAAGGGCCGTTTTTGATCGCTTCGTCTATCGCGGTCGAAACACGCCCGACGGCACGCGTTCCAAGTACAAAATCGACGCCCTCGATCTTGTTAAAGAGCGTTTCGCCCTCTAATTGGGCGACGCAACCCATAATACCGATGACCGGTTTTGGTTTATCAGCGTGACGGATGCGGCCGACTCTCGAGTATAATTTTTGTTCGGCTTTCTCGCGTACCGAGCAGGTATTGAGTATGATTATATCAGCCGAATTTTCGTCAGTTGTCACCTGATATCCGTCTCGCGCAAGAGTGCCCGTGACGCGTTCCGAATCGGACACGTTCATCTGACAACCCCAAGTTTCGAGAAAGACTTTTTTCATTTCATGCCGCAAGATATCAGCCCAAAACCCGCTAAAACACGCGACTTTTGCCATCTGCATGTGCATTCAGATTATAGCCTGTTGCAAAGCACAATCCAACTTAAGCCTCTCGCGAAGCGGCTGAACGAGCTGGAAATGTCGTCGTGTGCGATCACGGATTACGGCAATATGTTTGGCGCGGTCGCGTTTTTTAACGCGATGACATACAACGGCATCAAGCCGATCGTCGGATACGAGGCGTACTTTCGGTTTGATAGCCGTTTGGAGCGTTCGACGGCGGTAAATGCGGGCGAACGGGCGTATTACAACCTGATATTGCTGGCCAAAGACATCGAGGGTTACAAAAATCTTGTTCATTTAGCTTCGAAGGCTTATACCGATGGGTTTTACTACAAACCGCGTATCGATATGGAACTGCTTGCGGAGCGAAGTGCCGGTTTGATCGGGCTTTCGGGCGGTATGCCTGGGCCGATCGGGCATTTTCTGTATAACGATGACCAGAAACGGGCTTTAACCAATGCAAAGGCTCTAGAAGAAGTGCTCGGGAAAGGTAATTTTTTCCTTGAGATCAGCGATAGCTCGACGGAACAAGGCAAAAATTTGATAAAAGACACGTCCGATCTGTCGAAAAGAAGCGGCATTCCGCTAGTTGCGACTAACGATGTCCACTATCTTAACGCTGACGATGCCCGTGCCCAGCAGATGCTTATTTGTATTGGCGAGGGGCGGACGATCTCGGAAACTGCACGGGCTGAGGGCACAAACTACCTTCGCTCGGCGGAGGAAATGTGGGACATTTTTGGCGACGAACTACCCGATTCGCTGAATAATACGCTTCAAATCGCAGAAATGTGTGATCTGGTCATCCCTCAGGGGGACGACGAGCGGCAATTGCCAAATTTTCCAATTCCTATCAAGGGGCTGACGGAGGAACAATATTTTGACCAGATCCTTCGCGAAGGTTTCGAAGAGCGGCTCAAGGAAGAATGGGAGCCGCGAATTGCACTAGGGACGCTCAAATATCCTATCGAAGATTACCGCAAACGGCTCGATATCGAGATCGCGACGATCAATAAAATGGGCTTTCCGGGGTACTTTTTGATCGTGTGGGAATTTATCAAATACGCCCGCGAACAAGGGATTCCAGTCGGTCCCGGACGCGGTTCCGCGGCGGGTTCGCTGGCGGCGTATTGTATGCGGATAACCGATGTCGATCCGCTGCAATACGATCTGCTGTTTGAGCGTTTCCTCAACCCCGAACGTATCTCGATGCCCGATATCGACATCGATTTCTGCATTCGCGGACGCGGTCAGGTCATCAATCACGTGACTGAGTTTTACGGGCAGGAATCTGTCTGTCAGATCATCACGTTTGGAACGATGGCGTCGCGTGCGGCGATCAAGGACGTTGGACGTGCGTTGGGTATGGAATTCGGGGCGGTCGAAAAGGTCGCCAAGATGATACCGCCGCCGATCCGCGGCCGCAATGTAAGCATCTCTCAGGCTCTCGAAACCGTGCCTGAGATGAAAAAGGCGTACGACAGCGAAAAGCAGGTCAAAGAACTGGTCGATCTCGCGTTAAAGCTCGAGGGTTGTTCGCGGCACACGTCGGTTCACGCCGCCGGGGTTGTGATCGGCCCTCGGCCGCTGCACGAGCTTGTTCCGGTTAAGACCAACGACAAAGACGAATTTACGAGCCAGTATCCGATGGGCGATCTCGAAAAGGTCGGGATGCTGAAGATGGATTTCCTCGGCCTGACGACGTTGACGGTCATCGCTGACTGTCTCGCGTCAATGAAGGAAAAGATCGGCGTCGAGATCGACTGGACGAAGATCCCGAATAATGACGAAAAGACGATGCAGCTTTTCGGGCAAGGACGGACCGAGGCGATATTTCAATTTGAATCGTCCGGCATGGCCGATATGTGCCGCCGATTGCAGCCAAAAGAGCTTGAGGATCTTTCTGCATTGAACGCCCTCTACCGTCCCGGCCCTCTCGATGGCGGTATGATCGACGATTTTATCGACCGCCATCGCGGGCTCAAGCCTACCGAATATCTGCTGCCGGAGATGGAAGAGATCCTTGGCAATACATTCGGTGTGCTCGTCTATCAGGAGCAAATCATGCAGCTCGCGCAAAAGCTGGCCGGATACAGTCTTGGGCAAGCCGACTTGATGCGGCGGGCGATGGGTAAGAAGAAGATCGAGGAGATGGCGGTTCACGAACAGACGTTCGTTGACGGTGCGATCGCCAATAAGATCCCTAAAAAGACGGCAAAAGAGATTTTTGACCTGATGGCGAAATTTGCCGATTACGGTTTTAACCGCAGCCACTCGATGGCGTACGCGGTGCTTGCGTTCCAAACGGCGTATCTAAAGGCTCACTTCCCTGCCTATTTTTATGCGTCGGTACTCTCACACGAAGCCCAAGATGCGGCAAAGGTATATAAATATACGACCGAGCTAAAATCGATGGGCCTTTCCCTGCTGCCGCCCGATGTGAACGAGAGCGGCGAAGATTTTACTCCGGTCGATGACACGGTTCGTTACGGGCTGACGGCGATCAAAGGGATGGGCACATCAAGCGTCCAGGCAATAGTTGCGGCCCGAGCAGACGGCAAATTTACTTCTATTTTTGATTTTTGTGCCCGTCTTGGCTCGGGCCTGGTCAATCGCCGCGGGCTTGAGAGCCTGATCGCGGCAGGTGCGTTTGATTCGATGATGCCGGAGGACAGCGATACCGGTTCGTGGCGTGCGAGGCTGCACGGAGCGATCGAATCGGCTTTGGCTCAGGGGCAGCGGATGTCGGAGGACAAGCTTCGTGGGCAAAGTGCTTTGTTTGGCGGTAACGAAGAGGAAGATTCGGCATCGCAGATGCTGCCGGACGCCGAGGCGTGGTCGCAGACAGAGCTTGCCAAGCGTGAAAAAGCGGCGGTCGGGTTTTATCTCTCGACGCACCCGCTCGACGGCTATAAAAAGTTGCTTGCCGGTATGAAACTTAAAAATGTCGCGGAGCTCGATGATCTAAAATCGGGCGATATGATCAGGCTGGCGGGTATGATCACTGGTTTGCAGGTCCGCACGAGCAAACGCGGCAACCGCTTTGCGCAGTTTCGATTTGAGGACCGCTCGGGCGGGTTAAAAGGCGTTCTGCTTGGCGACAACTTTAACAAACTCGGGGCGATGGTGGCCGACGACGCGATGTTTATCGCCGAGGGCAATATCGAGGCGGCCGAGGGACAGGAGCCGACGCTCAAGATCAGCAGCCTGCAATCGCTCGACGAAGCCGAGGCTTCGCGGGCCCGCGAGCTAAACATCACGATCCCCGAAGGCGTTGCCAACGAGGCGTATTTCGAAGAGCTTTACCGCCTGCTCGAACGCGAACAGGGCCGCTGCCCAGTCTCTCTGACAATGTCCGCGGACGAAACCCGCGTCAAACTATACGCCGACGGCCTCCGCGTCAGCGCGAGCCGCAGCTTGCAGCGTGAACTCGAAGCTAAGGGCTGTGCTGTTGAGTGGGTGCATTAATAGGTTAATATTAAGTTTATGGCGACTACTGCATTTGAACGCGTACAGACGGCGAGGCATCCGGATCGGCCGTATGCGATGGATCTGTTTGAGACATTGTTTACGGATTTTGTTGAGATCCATGGCGACCGGCGGTTTGCGGACGATCCGGCGATGATCACGGGATTTGCGAGGCTCGATGGCACCGAGGTCTGCGTTATCGGCCAGCAAAAAGGCCGCGACATCAACGAACGCCGTCACCGCAACTTTGCGATGTCCAAACCCGAAGGCTATCGCAAGGCTTTGCGGATGATGAACATGGCCGAAAAGTTTGGCCGCCCGATCATCACGATCATCGACACGCCGGGAGCGTATCCGGGCATCGACGCCGAGGAACGCGGCCAGGCTGAGGCGATCGCGTTTAACCTGCGTGAGATGGCGGGGCTCAAAGTGCCGATCGTCGTCGTCGTGCTTGGCGAAGGCGGCAGCGGCGGTGCGCTTGCGATCGGTATCGGCGA
>JBEBGA010000165.1:0-6846 GCA_040081695.1 Pyrinomonadaceae bacterium | reverse complement strand
AAAGATATTTACGAATCGTACGGCTTCGAGCCGCTCGAAACCCCGTCCGTCGAAAACCTCGAAACCCTGAGGGGCAAATACGGCGACGAGGGCAATCAGCTTGTCTTTAAGATCCTCAAACGCGGCGATAAACTTGTTCAGAGTGCGGGCTTAAGCCCGTCAGAATGCGATGAATCGCGCACTCTAAACGAACTCGCCGACCTTGCCCTGCGTTACGACCTGACCGTTCCCCTGGCTCGCGTTGTCGCTAACAACAAAAACGATCTACCCAAATTCTTCAAACGCTATCAGATCCAGCCCGTCTGGCGAGCCGACCGGCCTGCACGGGGACGTTTTCGTGAGTTTTATCAGTGTGATGTCGATGCTATCGGATCAAGTTCGATGGTCGTCGAGGGTGAACTGATGTCAGCCGTGAGCGATATTTTGAAACGCCTTGGGTTTACAGATTTCACAATTCGGCTCAATCACCGACAGATCTTGACCGACATTCTCGACACCGCAGGCGTGCCTGAGGAACTGCACACCGATGCTCTCGTGGCCATCGACAAACTCGATAAGATCGGAGCCGAAGGAGTAGCAACAGAACTAAGCGAACGGGGTGTCTCGACGGAAGCATCGACAATGCTGATGGGTATCTTTGCCAAAACACAGGAGATCCTAAATCAGGAAAAAGATATTAACCGAACCATCGTTGCCAACCTGCTTAACATTGTCAGTAATGAAACGCTCACCGAACTCGGCCAGATCCTGAAATTTGCCGACAAAGCTCCGATCCTGATCGACCCGAGCCTCGCCCGCGGTCTGTCGTATTACACGGGAGCAATAATGGAGATCAACGTCGGCGGCATCGGTTCGCTTGGCGGAGGCGGGCGGTATGACGGTTTGATCGGAATGTTTGGCAAGGAACAGATCCCGGCGTGCGGATTTAGCCTGGGGCTCGAACGCATACTCGTTGTGATGGAAGAACGCGGGATGTTCCCACCGGAGATCGCCGATTCGACGCCAGCCGATGTGTTGGTGACCATCGCAAGCGAAGATACGATCGCAAATTCGTTAAAATTGGCAAATGAGCTTCGCGGCCAAGGGCTTCGCGTCACGGTCTATCCGCAGCCCGACAAAGAGGACAAACAGTGGAAATACGCCAATTCCATCGAGGTCCCGTGGATATGTACGGTCAACCAAACGGATATCGACGAGGGCGTTGTTTCGTTTCAGAACCTGCGGACACGCGAAAAATATCGTGAGCCGATTGCCAAGGCCGCCAAAAATATTAAAAACAGCTAATAGCTGTTAGCTGTTTTCAAATTCTTATGTCCGGTTTTATCGAAAACTACCAAGCCGACGCCATCCAATCTTTTCGCAACTACAAAAAAATGGCCGAACGTGCCATCGAGCAGGTCTCTGACGAAGAGTTTTTTGCCTTGATCGACGCCGAGGCAAATTCCATCGCCGTTATCGTCAAGCACATTGCCGGAAATTTAAATTCACGCTGGCGCGATTTTTTGACCAGCGACGGTGAAAAAGACGACCGCCATCGCGACACCGAGTTTGAGCTGATCGGCGACACGCGTGAGAGCCTGATGCAGTTTTGGGAACGCGGCTGGCAAACACTATTTGACGCCATCGAACCGCTCACCGGAGACGATTTCTCACGCACCGTGCCGATCCGAGGCGAACCGCACACCATCGTTGAGGCCATCAACCGCCAGCTAACGCATTACAGTTATCACATCGGCCAGATCGTCCTGCTTGCAAAGCATTTCAGATCCGCCGACTGGAAAACTCTCAGCGTACCGAAAAACAGATCTGCCGAATTTAACCAATTCCTCGCCGATAAACAGGCCTCGGGCGAAACAGCGGACTCACGCCATAATTCGATCGAACAATACCTCGACGAAAAGGTGTGATAATCTAATTGGGCGTTTATGAAGGCAATTTCCATCCTCGGCTCGACCGGCTCGATCGGCTGCAACACCCTAAAAGTAGTACAACATCTGGGCGACACTCGCGTCGTCGCGATGGCTGCCGGGCGTAATATGACTGTATTTGCTGAGCAGATCGCGGAATTTAAGCCTGAGTTGGTGTCTTGTAGCGACGACGGATGTGCTGAGGAGTTGACCCGCGAATTGCATCGTTTGAACGCCGCAGTCCCACGTATCGAAACCGGAGATTCAGGACTAGTTGCTGTTGCAACACACGAACAGGCCGAGACGGTCGTTTCTGCAACGGTCGGTGCAGTAGGTTTTGTTCCGACATTGCGGGCGATCGAGGCCGGAAAACGTGTCGCTCTTGCTAATAAAGAAACGCTCGTCATGGCCGGCGAACTGATGACCGCTGCCGCCGCCAAGTCCGGTGCCGAACTGCTACCGGTCGACAGCGAACATAACGCCATTCATCAATGTCTGCGGGGTGAAACAAAACGTGAGGTGAAACGCCTGATCTTGACCGCATCCGGCGGCCCGTTTCGCCAGTGGTCACGCGAACAGATCGAAAACGCGACCCGTGCCGAGGCTCTCAATCACCCGAACTGGAAAATGGGCGACAAGATCACCATCGATTCGGCGACGCTGATGAACAAGGGGCTTGAGGTGATCGAGGCACATTGGCTGTTTGGTTTTGACGCCGACGAGATCTCGGTCGTCGTGCATCCGCAATCGGTCGTCCATTCGATGGTCGAGCTGGTTGACGGTTCGATCATCGCACAGATGGGCGTGACCGATATGAAACACGCCATCCAGTACGCTCTCGATTTCCCGACGCGGAGAGAGAATTGTCTGCCCGGGCTCGACCTCTCGCAATTAAGCCGACTTGATTTTGAGGAACCTGACCTTGAGCGATTCCCTTGTCTCGCCCTAGCTTACGATGCATTAAGCCAAGGCGGCACGATGCCCGCAGCGTTGAACGCCGCTAACGAAACGAGCGTGAGTGCGTTTCTCGATGGCCGCATCAAACTGAGCGAGATCGCTCAGATCAACGCAGGCGTGATGCAGGCTCACACGAGTGAACCTGTTGCCGATCTTGAGACGGTTTTGCGGGTCGATGCGTGGTCACGAAACGCCGCGGACCGGCTTTTGGCGGTAAAAGCGTCATCAGCAGCGATATCCAATTAGTTGACTGGCACTCAAGCGGCGCTTACACTTTTTATTGACAACTAGTTTTCAGTTTTGGCGTTCTAATAACCAGTATTTTGACGGTTTTATTATAAGGAATTATTGATGCCTGATTTTTTAATAGCAATTTTAGCGATACTTTTCGTCCTCGGTATAGCGATCAACATCCACGAATTTGGCCACTTTATTGTCGCCAAGTTTTTTGGGATGCGGGTCGAGGCATACTCGTTTTTCGGGCTGGGCCCGCGTCTTTTCGGTTTTAAGGTCGGCCACACCGACTATCGCGTCTCGGCGATCCCGCTTGGCGCGTATGTAAAGCTGTACGGAGACGAGGGTGCAGGGCCGCTTGAGGCAAAAGACGCGACTCATGAGCCCGTCCCGGAATCCGAACTTTACGAACTGCGTCCGCGTTGGCAGAAATTTCACGTGATGATCGGCGGGCCGTTCATGAATATCGTGCTTGCCCTAGCGATCCCGTTCACGATGGCTCTTGTGTACGGCGTTCCGGCTAACCCGTCGCCGATCGTCGGTTTTGTAAAAGCCGGCGGCGCCGCTGACAAAGCGGGTATCAAACCGGGTGACCGCATCGTCAATTTTGACGGGGCGGAAAATCCTTCGTGGAGCCGCATCGAGGACAGTGCTCTGCTCATCCCCGAAAAACAAGTTCCCGTTACAGTCGAACGCGGCGGTCAACGCATTGCGTTAACTGTTGCCCCGACCAAGGTCACCGAAAATGGTCAATCTGGCGGCTTTCTCGAAATGGCAGCAGACGCCGGAACCGAACCAGTCGTCGTCGGCAGCATCGATGATTCGATGCCGGCTGCGACATCGGGTCTGCAAAAAGGCGATTGGATCACATCCGTCAATGGCAAGGCGATCCGCAACACGCAGGAAATGAAGATGATGGTAGCCGAATCAAAAGGTGCTCCGATCAGCCTCAGCGTGACCCGCGGAGAGCAAAAACAAGATATTACGACCTATGCAGTCGCCAAAAATGACGACTGGCTCATCGGCATTCGCTTTGACCAGACCCTGCTCAGAAATCTCGAACCCGTCGGCGTTGGCGGTGCAATTGCCAGTGCGGTCGATCAAAATATGCGTATTTTGCGTATGACCGGTTCGGCCCTCGGACAGGTCGGAACCGGCGAACGCTCTGCGAAAGACACGGTTTCCGGCCCGATCGGCATCGGACAGATCATCGTCACGACCGTTTTCGCAAGCGGCTTTATCGGTCTGCTTGGCGTTTTGATGGCGATATCCTTAAGCCTCGGCGTGATGAATCTGCTGCCAATACCGATGCTCGACGGCGGACAGATAATGGTGCTCGGCATCGAAAAAGTGCTGTCGTGGTTTGGCAAAACGCTGTCGATGGTCGCACGGGAACGCATCCAGCTAACCGGTCTTGGCATAGTGTTGCTGCTGATGGTGACGGTGATTTTCTTTGACGTCTCGCGTTTGATAGGCAAATAACAATTGAAACGAGTTACCAGATCAGTAAAAGTTCGTGACATCCAGATCGGCGGCGGTGCTCCGGTCGCCGTTCAGTCGATGACCAAGACCGACACGACGGATGTTGACGGCACGCTGCGGCAGATCGACGAAATGGTCGCGGCCGGTTGCGAGATCGTCCGCATCGCCGTACCCGATGATGACGCTGCGGCGGCGATGTATGAGATACGCAAACGGACAAACGTGCCGATCGTCGCGGACATCCATTTTCATTACAAACTCGCTCTCAAAGCTCTCGACGCAGGCATCGACAAACTCCGCATCAACCCCGGCAACATCGGCCATATCGACCGCGTCCGTGAGGTCGTGCGTGCAGCTGAGGCCCAAAAAGTGCCGATCCGCATTGGCGTCAACGGCGGCTCGCTTGAAAAAGATCTGTTAAAGAAATACGGCACCGCCACGCCCGAAGCGATGGTCGAGAGCGGCATGCGGCACATCCGTATTCTTGAGGATCTTGGCTTTAGCGACACCGTGATCTCGCTCAAAGCGTCCGACGCGAACCGCATGGTCGAGGCATATCGGTTGATGGCGGCAAAGGTCGATTACCCTTTGCACCTCGGCGTGACCGAAGCCGGAACGCCGTTTGGCGGGACGATCAAATCTGCGATCGGGCTTGGCATACTGCTGCACGAAGGTATCGGCGATACCATTCGTGTCTCACTTGCAGCCGAGCCGCACGAAGAGGTCCGCGTCGGTTGGGAAATACTCAAATCTCTCGAACTCCGCAAACGCGGCGTCACCGTCGTAGCCTGTCCGACATGCGGACGCCTCGATGTCGATAATTTTGTCGAGATCGTCACCGAGGTTGAACGGCGTCTTGCTCACGTCGAAGAGCCTCTGCATCTTTCGATCATGGGCTGCGCCGTCAACGGCCCCGGCGAAGCACACGATAGCCAACTCGGTATCACTTTTGGCCGTCAGGTCGGGATGATATTCAAAGACGGGGTCCCAATGCGAAAGGTCGCCGGAGCCGATATCGTCGAAGAGTTTGTGAAAGAGGTCGAGATCCTAAGAAAAGAAGGCTCAGCCGCAAAATCCCTGCTCGACGAGAAACCTCTAGTCCAGATCACCTAAGAAATTACTGCCCACGAAACACACTAAATACACGAAAACAGAATAAGGAATTCTTTCTTTTCGTGTCTTTCGTGTGTTTCGTGGGCAAATAATTTTTAAGGAAATAAAATCGTCAGCGGCCAGACTGGGATGTTTCGCAGCACTCCGAAAACAACCAGAGCAATAAAAAACACAGACATAAATCGCGGGTTTGTCGGCCACATCGGCAGCCCTTTTCCGCGAAACGCAAGCAGCAGCAGCGATACCCACACGTAACCAAAAATCACAGCCCACACCGGGATCAGCAAGTTATAATCCAGGGCCGGAATAACATCGCCGTGAAACAGCGAATGAAACCCGCGCGTCAGCCCGCATCCGGGGCAAGCGACACCCAACATTGCATACAACGGGCAGACGGGAAAGAACTGATGCTTTGACGGGTCAAAATAAAATACAGCCGCAGAACCGGCGGCGATCACGGCCGCACCCGCACCCGCAGTCAAACGCTCAACGAGCGGCGGCACTTTGTATGGCGATATCTGTTGCTCTGCCTGCATGAGATAATTGTAACCTAGGCACCTGCCATCGTCACAAAAAGAGCGTCGGCCGCGATCTTTCGGTTGATGTTGACGGCAAAATTTTCTCGCATAATCTCGATCCCACCGAGCCATGACGCAAGGTCGAGTCCGGCAGCATTGTCAGCGATACGCGAGAGAGCTTCGGCGAGATCTGCGTTGACGATGCGGGCGTCATTGCCGCTCAAACGCACCGTCCATACGTCGTGGATCAGGGACTCGAGAATGTCGATGTTGTCCTCAAAACTTTCCTTGTTTTTAGCGTCGTTCATCTCCTCCGAGATCTTTAGCAAAGCCGCTCGGTCGCCGGTCTCGACGGCGTTTCGCAAAACGCCCAACATCCGCTCGCGGTTCGTCTTAAACTTAGCCACATCGACTGACACCGCCCGTCCGACGCTGCCGCGAGCAAGCCTTGCGGCGAGTTTAGCTTCGTCGTGCGAAAACGCTTTGTCGTCGATCAGAAATCGTTCGATCTCGTCCGTCGCGACCGGCGCTAACCGCATCATCTGACACCGCGAACGTATCGTCGGCAAGAGGCTGTCGGGACGCGATGTGATCAAAAAAATATACGATGTCGCGGCCGGTTCTTCGAGTGTTTT
>JBEBGA010000164.1:0-6847 GCA_040081695.1 Pyrinomonadaceae bacterium | reverse complement strand
TTGGAAAAAATTTACCTAACCTACAGGGATGTAGTTTTGGTAATTTGTCTGAATTTCTGCGTATTTGGCGGGAGTAAACCCAGCGAAATGTTTGAAATCATTGATGAAATGGGCCTGGTCGTAAAACCCGCAATCAAATGCGATCTGCGACCAATCGATCGCATTGGCAGCGTCGATCGCCTGCACCGCTTTCTGAAAGCGCATTATTTTCAAATAAGCTTTCGGCGTCACGCCGACCGAGCGGCGAAACATCTCTGTAAAATGTTTTTGCGAATAACCGATCTGCGCGTTCATCCGGGCAATGCTGATCCGATCGGGATTGTTGGTCATCTCGCCGACCGCAAACGCCACGCACGGCTCGATCTCAAGCTGGCGGTGAAATTTCTTTAACAAAAAATCCTCGACCATCGTAAACCGCAGATCGATGTCTTCTGTGCCGATCATTTTCTCTCGCAGACGCCCAAAATCGCTGCCCCAGACGAGGTCAGCATCGACGACGCTGTCGGCGATCTCGTTCATCGGAAACGGAAAAAACGGAGCGGCCTTGCCTTTCTTAAAAGCAATGACCATCATCGCCGCGTCGGCGCCGGACGGAATGGTTATCGGTTCTGTCCGCAGTCCCGATGCCCAAACGTGATTGCACGCCTGTATCTCTTTGAGCGTGTCGTTGTCGTAGATATATTGCGGGGCGTCGTGAAAATCGATCAGTATCTCGGTGTCGCCGTTCGGCAAAAACCGGTCAACATTGTGTGCGTGCTGCACTCCCTCGTAATAGATAAATATCTCGATAAATTGATCGAGCGGATACCGGGGAATGTGAGCACGAATGATCATCTATTTGATCGCAGTTGCAAGATTTGCTCCGTGGCTAGTGAGGATCGATCTCATCTTTTCGTCGGTCATCTCAGCACCGTCGCCGTCAAATTTTTGCCCGACAAAGGGAACCGCGATCTCAGCCGGCAGCACATGGACGCCCATGATCGTCAGCACACCGCGAAGATGAGCGAGACACCGCAAGCCGCCAAATTGTCCCGGCGAAGCCGTTATCAACGCCGCCGTTTTGCCCTTGACCGGCTCGTACATCTTGTATTTGTCGTTCGCACGCGAGACCCAGTCGATCGCGTTCTTAAACCCGCCCGGAATGCCGCCGTTGTATTCGGGCGACGAGATCAAAAATCCGTCGTGCTCGTTAAAAACGTCCTGCAAACGCAGAGCGTGTTCGTCAAAAGCCCCGTCATCCTGCATATCGGCGTCATAGACCGGCATCGGAAAATCGCGCAGATCGATGACGGTTACGTCGGCACCGGCTGCGCGGGCACCGTCGGCTGCGACGTTGAGAACACGTTTGTTGTATGAATTTTCGCGGTAGCTGCCCGCGATGGCGATTATTTTAGGCATAGGATTAGCATAGGTCGTCTCTCTCGATCTGAGAGATCTTATCAACTCGCGGTGCGTGACGGCCGCCTTCGAAATCGGTCGAAAAGAATGCTTTTACAATCTTTGCCTGCTCCTCCGCAGGGACAAATCTGCCCGCGAGAGCGAGCACGTTTGCATTATTGTGCTGACGGGCCAATCTTGCGATGTCTTCGTTCCAGGCGACGGCTGCACGGACGCCTTTTACCTTATTCGCTGAGATCGCCATACCGGTTCCGGACCCGCACACAAGCAAACCCTGATCGACATCGCCGCGAGCGACGGCTTCGGCGACCTTGCGGGCGTAGTCTGGGTAATCGACCGAGTCGGGCGAATTCGTACCCATATCGGTATATTCGACGCCGATCTCATCGAGCGTCTGTTTGATCTTTTCCTTTTCCTCGTATCCGGCGTGGTCGGCGGCAAGTGCGATCTTCATAAAAATAATTCTAGCCTTTTCGAAAGGGAGCAACAAATTAGCCACGAATGCACGAAAAAAAGGAATTTCTTATTCGTGCATTCGTGGCAAAAATTTTCTTATCTTTTTTAGGATTTATCTGCAAGAACTCAAAATAGCTCCGTTCTACGGGTAAATCTTTTTAGGAGCGTACAATCATGAAATTCAAATATTCAGTTCTGATCATTGCAGCTTTTATGTTTTCTGCGACCGCTTTTGCTGCGGGTAAGTCCGCTGAAACGTTAACCGCCGAAGCTCTATCAAATGACACTGCAACCTCGGTGCCGGCGATCCGCGAGCTTCGTGCAATGGGCAGTGTCGGGCTCGATGCGTTGTTTACGCGCTACGCCGCTGACATCGACCGCTTTGTAAAAACGGGCAATGCGACCGCCGAATGGAAACGCATCGCTAATGCTCTCGACACCGTTGCGATGCAAAAAGATGCCTACAGCGCACACCTATATTGGTACACCGACCTCGAAGCCGCCAAGGTAGCGGCTAAGGCAAAAAACAAGCCAATCCTGACGCTCCGTCTGCTCGGCAATCTTAACGAAGAGTTTTCATGTGCGAACAGCCGCTTGTTCCGGGCGATCCTTTATTCGAACGCGGGCGTTTCAAAATACCTCCGCGACAACTATATCTTGCACTGGAAATCGGTCCGCCCGGCTCCGCGTATCACCGTCGATTTTGGCGACGGCCGCAAGATCGAACGTACCGTTACGGGCAACAGCATTCATTACATCATCGACGGCGACGGGCAGATCATCGACGCGCTGGCCGGACTTTACGGTCCAACGGCGTTTTTGAATTACCTGCAAAAATCTCATGACGTGGTGAATTTAACTGCGAAAATGACCCCGGCCGAGAAACGGCGTTCGCTGCTCGCGTTTCGCAAAACTAATTTCGACACGATCAAAAAGAACCGCGAAGCCGCTGTCACGACAGCAGGTGTTACATTCACTGAACCGCAAAACACGACCGCCGCTCTGCCGGTCATGGAGCGTGCGATGTCAAAAGCCATTGTCGTTGACGAAGTTTCGCTACTGCGTGTTTATGACGATTTTTCGCGGTTCGAGCCGCAGATCAACCTTGACTCGTGGAATAAACTCGCAAAGGTCTATTCGCCGGCGACGGGTATCGACGCCGCGTCAAACGCTTTCATCCGACGCCAAAATCGAAACACCGGACTGACTGAAACCGAGTTTGCCGGAATGTTTGCCAAACTTGATAACTTTCTCGCACTCGACACGACGCGAAATGATTTTCTATTCCACACCACGCTCTACGAATGGCTCAACGCACGGCGGACGCTCAGTCTCGACGGTTTTAATTCGCAAGTGTACGACGTGCTTTTCAAAACGCCCGAGAGCGACAAATGGCTGGGCTTGTATTCAACCGACGTCTATACGGCGCTTGATGGAAATGGGATGACCAAATAAATATAAGCTCTTCCGGGCTATGCCCGTCTATTTGCGGCGAAGCTCTGCTTCGCCGGTTTTGGTTTAACACTCGATGCGGCTACGCCGCTGCCTCTTTCGGAAGTAGCGGCATAGCCGCAGAAAATTTAACGGTGTGTACGGAAAAGCACAGCTTTTCCGCAAATTGAGCGGCAAAGCCGCATACACCGAGCATTTTCTCAACAAAAACTTGGGTTGCGGCGTGAAAGAACATATAATCAACGCGTCGCCAATGTTTAGCTGTACTGCCAAAACCTTTCTTTTCATTTTCGTGTCTTTCGCGTGTTTCGTGGGCATATCCTCTGCGCAGGATTTTTTGCCTGAGCTCGTCAAACGCATCAAACCCTCAGCCGTTGCGATCGAAACATTTGACTCCAAAGACAATACTCTCGCAAGAGGTAGCGGATTTTTTATTGCGGCCGATCGCGTTATCACAAATCGTCACGTTATCGAACGGGCGACCCGCGTCGAGATACATCTGCTCAACGGCAAAAAATATCCGGTTCGCGGCGTGCTGGCAGTCGATGGCGAGGGCGATCTGGCGTTGCTACAGGTGGATGTTCCGCGCGAGCTTGCGGTGCCACTGCCGATCGTAAGAGCCGCTCCGCAAGAGGGCGAATCGATCGTCGTTATCGGGAATCCGTACGGGCTAGAGGGATCTGTGTCGAACGGCATCGTCTCGGCGGTGCGCGAAATTTCCGGCTACGGCAAGATCATTCAGATCACGGCGTCGATCTCGCCGGGATCGTCGGGTTCGCCGGTGGTCAACATGGCCGGACAAGTGATAGGCGTTGCGACTTTGCAGGCCGCTGAGGGACAAAATCTGAATTTTGCCGTTCCGGCGGAACGCATCTCACAGTTAAAAGTAACTGACGTTCAGACCTTTTCCTCGCTAGTCGCCGAGACGCAAAAAAACAAACGCTCGTCCGCCGAACGGCTTTATTCCCAGGGCCTCGCCCAGCTTTCGCGTGACGATTATGCCCGTGCGTTGCCGTATTTTGAAAAAGCGGCTGAGGCGGATCCAAATTACGCTGAGGCATGGTATCAGGCGGGATATTGTTACGGCGCTCTGAATCGTCATGCCGACGCGTTGAAAGCCTCACGCATTGCGGCAAAGCTCCGGCCCGAATGGTCGGCGACGTTTATCAATATTGGTGCATCGAGCTATGCACTTGGAGTCTACAAGGACGCGGTCGATGCGTACCGGCAGGCTATCCGCCTCGATGACAGCAATGCCGAAACGCAGTATTTCCTCGGCCTGACCTTTGGCAAAATGAGCCGCACCGACGAAGAGATCCTGTCCTATCGCCGTGCGATCACGCTAAAACCGGACCACGTCAACGCCATCGAAAAACTCGGCCTCGCGTTGTTTAAGCAAAAGCGTTACGCCGATGCTGCCGTTGCGTTCGAACAGCTCAAACCCTACAAGCCCGACGGCAAAACTTACAATTACTTAGGCGAAAGCCTGCTCGAATCGGGAAAGACAGAGGAAAGTGTCGAGGCGTTCAACAACGCCGTCGGTGCCAACCCCGACATGGACAAGGCCCGCTACAACCTCGGCCGTGCCTACATCAAACTCGGCAACCGCGATATGGCACAGGTCCAATACGAGATCCTCCGAAACTCCCGCTCCGAATGGACCGATCGGCTGTTTGTACTGTTAAATCCCTAAGGCTGTTTTTGCTCTGTCACCACCAACGCGCTCAAAAAACTATCCTGTATCGGCTTATCGAGAAATAGTTTGGTGTGCGAGGTGCAGCCAAACAGGGACGATGTCGGTGCGAATATCGGTTTGATTGCAGTTTCGTCGCCTGGCTTGTTTGACGGATCAGCGGTCAATAACGAACGAGCGGTCACGGTGCCGTCGCCCAGCGTGAACATGGCGGCTTTGACCTCGGCTTTCTTGTACTCTTTACCGTCCGCCGTCTTAATATCCTTAGCATCGGCCAGAGTGGTCCATGTTCCATTCTTTTCGTCGCGGATCAAAACCAGGGCGTCGAGCGTAGGTTCGCAGTTGCCGCCATAGACAAATAGTCTGACAGTCGTGGTTTTAGCCGTGGCATCGAGAGCCTGATGGAAACGCTTTGCCCGGTTTAATGCAGAGGCAAAATACGCACGTGCCTGAGCGACGGTCGTGCGGGCGATCAACCGGTCGTCGGCGTTTTGTTTTAGGGGATCGTTTAGCTCTTTTAGCTCTTTTTCACTCAATGCGGACTTGTGGCCGCCGCGCAGCTTGGCGAGGAATTTCGGGTCGTTGATCGCTCCCCAACCGTATGTCTCCCACGTCTTCGGATCGTAGAGATCGACTTTGATCGGCTGCAGATTTTCGTCCAGAAACCGTGCCGACGATTGATGCGGCAATACTTGGAAGACGGCCGGATTTGCCATCACGTCCTCTGGCCGCAGATCATCGACAAACGGCAGCTTGCGCGACGCAATGATCGGATAGCCGTTGAGCAGGGCATCGATCGATTTGGCCGAGCCTTCGTTTGGCGTGCCAAACATCATCAGCTTATTTATATGTACCGCACCCGCCCAAGTTGGCACAGGGCTAACGCCGTCACGCGGCAGATCGGCGGTGCCGTACATCGCGGCATAGCGTGCGACGAGTCCGCCCATCGAGTGCGCGAGAATGTCGAATTTGAGGTTTGGTTTGCGAAGCGTCTTTTTGACCGCCGCCATTTTCTGCATCAACAGCCGTGCCGTTTCGACATTGTCACGCCGCCAGTCGTAGGCGAATACATAAAATACATCCGTCGCTTTTGGTTTTTTCCAGTCGCCCTCTGTATAGCCTTTTTCTATTAGCGCGTCGATCAGCTTTTGATAAACCTCGACATCGGGCAGCACCGGTATGTCGATCTTGCGGATTATATCACCGGCTCGAAGGCCGTCACGATTAAGCGCGAGGTTTGCCGAGCTGATCGGCAGACGCAGGTCGTCGGTCTTGTCGCGTCTTGCGCTAAACCAAACAGCCTTGCCGGTGCGCGAATTTACTATCTCCGAGCCGGACACGCCTGGGATGATAATGACCGGATCTTTGCCGGTCGTTTGACCCGCTACGTCAGCGCAAAATACCGCAAGCGCCAAGAAACCTATCGACAATAGTCGTGATTTGAACATAATTTTGTGCACGGAGTTTCTTAACGTAGGGCATAGCGGAGTCATAGCCGTGAACGACTCCCACTATGGTGATGCACCTATTAAGATAGCTTATATTGCCGCGCAGTTGCTTTATTTATCTGCGTATGCAGGATTTGGCTTTCGTGACTCGCGGCAAAAAAGCTAGAATCATAGGTATAGATATGGAACTTACACTGGCGATAACGGGAGCCTCCGGCACGATCTACGCACACCGCACCTTGCAATTGCTGGCCGCGAGCGGCGTTGTCGATAAGATCAATCTGATAATGTCCTCCACGGCGGCGACGGTCGCGCAGGTCGAGATGGGCGTAAATCTCAAAGACCCTGATATCACGCGGATCAATGAATGGTTAGGCTTGCCGGTCGACTCGCATATTAT
>JBEBGA010000518.1:0-1704 GCA_040081695.1 Pyrinomonadaceae bacterium | reverse complement strand
CGATCCTCGTTGTGGCGGCGACGGACGGACCGATGCCGCAGACACGCGAGCACATTTTGCTGGCGAGACAAGTTGGCGTGCCGTCGATGGTCGTTTTCATGAACAAGGTTGATGCTGTGGATGACGCAGAACTGCTCGAACTGGTTGAGATGGAGATCCGCGAGCTGCTGAGTTCTTATGAGTTTCCGGGCGACGACATTCCTGTGATTCAGGGAAGTGCATTGAAGGCGCTTGAGGGCGACGCCGCATGGGAAGCAAAGATCGACGAGCTGATGCAAGCGGTTGACGATTACATTCCGACGCCGGCACGCGAGATGGACAAGCCGTTTTTGATGCCGGTCGAAGATATTTTCACGATCCAAGGCCGCGGAACAGTGGCAACCGGAAGAATCGAACGCGGACAGATCAACGTCAACGAACCGGTCGAGATCGTCGGTATCAAAGAGACAAAGACATCGGTGGTGACGGGCGTCGAGATGTTCAAGAAACTGCTCGATTCGGGAATGGCAGGCGACAATGTCGGCTTGCTTCTCCGTGGTGTTGAACGCAAAGAGATCGAGCGCGGACAGGTCATCGCCAAACCGGGCTCGATCACGCCGCACACTAAGTTCAAGGCCGAGGCATACGTGCTCACAAAAGAAGAAGGCGGCCGACACACGCCGTTCTTCACCGGCTACCGTCCGCAGTTCTACTTTAGAACAACGGATGTAACGGGCGTTGCACACTTGCCGACAGGCGTCGAAATGGTAATGCCCGGCGACAACATCCAGATGGAGATCGAACTCATCGCTCCGATCGCCATGGAAAAAGGCCTCCGCTTCGCCATCCGCGAAGGCGGACGCACAGTCGGCGCCGGCACCGTCGCCGAAGTCGTGGAATAGTAGAGGAATTAAATGGCAAAAGGAGCTAGAGACAATATTATTTTGCAGTGCACGGAGTGCAAAGAGCGCAACTACGTGACGACAAAGAACAAAAAGACTCAGCCGAACAGGCTCGAGTTCAATAAGTTCTGTCGCCGTTGCCGTTGCCACAGACTGCATAAAGAAAACAAGTAACGGGTGACGAGTGACAAGTGACAGGTAAAAAATCTTGTAACTTGTAACTGTCCACCTGTCACGCAGATAGGGGTATGGTGTCAATGGTTAGCATGGAGGTCTCCAAAACCTTAGGTGCGGGTTCGAGTCCTGCTACCCCTGCCATTGAAAAGTAGAGATTAAAAGAATGTCAGAAGCAGTTGCACACGCAGACGGAAAACAAAAAGAAGGCATCGGCGAGTTTATTTCTAAAACGCGCGCCGAGCTTGATAAAACTTCGTTTCCGTCGTCGAACGACGTCAAGAACACCACGATCATCGTGATCGCGAACGTTATTTTCTTTGCGTTGTATTTGTTTTTGATCGATATAGGCTGGGTTTACGTAATCGAAGCATTTACGTGGGTCGTAAATAAGATCGCCGGAGCCTAAAGGATATTTGAAGATGAAGCAGTGGTATTTTATCCACACTTATTCGGGACACGAGAACAAGGTCGTTGAGAGCTTGCAGGCTCGCATTCGCGATATGGAGCTTGCCGAGCAGATCACCGGCGTTCTCCTGCCGAAGGAGAAGGTCGTCGAGATGCGCGGCAATAAAGAGTATGTTTCCGAGCGGATGTTTTATCCCGGTTACGTGCTCGTCGAGATCGATTGCGACGAAAAGGGCAAGAT
>JBEBGA010000163.1:0-6871 GCA_040081695.1 Pyrinomonadaceae bacterium | reverse complement strand
GCGTGACGGCTCTGGTTGCCGCGTACATCGCCAGCACGCAGGTTTACCTTCGTGACAACCTGGTCACGTGGCTTGTCGAGGCGTGCCTTGGCTTTGCGATCGGGATTCTCGCGATGTGGCAAAAATCTAAGCTTGGCGGGCAATCGCTCGTTTCAGTTCCGGCTAAAAAATTTGCACTCGGTTTTGTGCCGCCGCTGATCGTCGGTGTCGCGGTCGTGCTGGGGCTCTGGAAAAACGAATATTATTACGCGATCCCGCCGGTCTGTATGCTTTGTTACGGCGCGGCGGTCGTATGCGGCGGGGCGTTCTCGGTTCGGATCGTGCCGGTGATGGGCTGGTGCTTTATGGCACTCGGTTCCGCCGCATTTTTACTGCCGACAACTTACGGCAATCTCATGATGGCGGCAAGCTTTGGGCTGCTGCACATCGTATTTGGAGCGATCATCGCGAGACGTTACGGCGGATAAGAGTTTGTGCCCACGAAATACACGAAAAGCACTAAAAAAGAGTTTTGTCATTTCGTGTATTTAGTGTGTTTCGTGGGCAAATAATTTTATGGCAAAGAATCTAGCAATAAACAAAAACGAAGAGCCGCAAGGCCTGCACGTCGCCCGCGCGGCGGAGCAGGTCTCTAACGACCTCGATAAGGTCATCCACGAGCGGATGCGTCTCGGTATCATCTCGGCGCTTGCGGCAAACGACAAGCTTAGCTTTACCGAGCTCAAAAATCTGCTTGCGACCTCCGACGGCAACATCAGCGTCCACGCCCGCAAGCTCGAAGAAGCTGGCTATGTCACCTGCGAAAAATCGTTCAAGGGCCGCATGCCGCTGACCGAATTTAAGATCACAAAAGACGGCCGCACGGCGTTAACGAGATATTTAGATCACATGGAAGCGCTGATCAAGGCGATGAAGTTAGGCAAATAGCAAGGTTATGGAATCACGTACTAAGACAAGTTTAGAGATATTATTCGTCGCAGCGATCCTCGGGGTTTGCGGCGACCTATTCTTACGCGTTACGCCTTGGGGTTTGAACGTTCTCTTGTTCAATCTGGCATTTGCGGGCGGCACATTCGCGATGCTTTGGCGTCATGCACCTGAGCGTTTGACGGTGCAGACATACGCACTGCTTGGAGCGTTAGTATTTTTTGCGTCAATGTTTGTATGGCGAGATGCTATTGAGCTGCGTGTCGCCGATACGTTCGCGATCATTGTGATACTCGGCGTGCTGTTTTTGCCGACGCTGCAGATCACGGCGAAGGTCGCCGGTGCATTACAGTACGCGATTAGTACGGTGTGGGCCGGCCTGAATTCGATATTTGGCCCCGTCGCCTTGCTCGCAAGCGATATTAGCTGGGGCGAGTTTCCGATGACGGGCTGGCGAAAACACGCGGTGGCGGTATTTCGCAGCGTGCTGATCGCGACGCCGTTGATACTCATTTTTGGAGCCCTATTTATGGCCGCAGATGCGGTCTATGACGGATGGGTGCGAAACATACTCAATGTTGATTTCGAGACGATCTTTTCGCACGGGGCTTTGTTCATGGTGTTTGCATGGCTGACGGCGGGCTATTTTCGCGGTGCGATCTTTGCCAGTACCGGTGCCGTCATTGAACCGCTGATATCGATCGTCGATGCGGCTGTCGAGCGTACCAACGAAAGCAAAGTTGACCAATTTCGTGCCGAATCCGGCGAACATCCGGTCGTCCTGCCCGACAACAAAACCGTTGTAGAGCATATCAATAGCGCCGAGACTGAGGCGGAAACACGACCGGTAGGGAGTGTGCCTCCGGAATCCGACCCTCCAAAAAAAGATAGCACGACGTCTGAAACTAAAGCCGCTTGGAGCTGGGCCAATATCGATAACTCTATAGTTCCCGGCTTCACACTCGGCCCGGTCGAGATCGCGGTCATTTTGGGGCTCATCAATCTGCTGTTCCTGAGTTTTGTGATCTTTCAGGTGCCGTACCTGTTTGGCGGGATGGATCTGGTGCAAAACACACCTGATTTCAAACTCGCTAACTACGCACGACGCGGCTTTGGCGAACTCGTCGCCGTGTAGGCCCTCGTGCTGCCGATGCTGCTGGCATCGCATTGGCTCATTCGCAAAGAGGCGCGAGTCGCTCATAACTTATTCCGCGTCCTCGCGGGTGTCCAGATCGGGCTGTTGTTCGTCATTATGGCGTCGGCCGTTCAGCGGCTCGTGCTGCTGACCGGCAATCTCGGTTACGGCATGACGACGGTCAGGCTTTATCCGATGATCTTTATGACGTGGCTCGCGATCGTGTTTGTGCTGTTTGGCGCGACGGTGCTTCGCGGTGCGCGGCAGCATTTTGCTTGGGCTGCTCTCTGGTCTGCAATTTTGGTACTCGGAGCAACGCACGTCCTGAATCCTGATGCATTTATCGTCAAGACAAACATCGCCCTTGCCGAGCAAGGACGCGAATTTGACGCGAGCTACAATTCAGAACTGAGCGACGATGCGTTGCCCGTGCTGATGAATTCGTTCGAAACCCTAAATGCTGAGGCTCAGCAAACCACGATCCGGCGTATCGCAAGACGATATTGCGAAAAGCAAAACGAGGGCGACCTGCGAAGTTGGAACTATTCGCGTTCAAGGGCATCGGCACTCCTGAATTCTAATCAGGCATTGGTCAGTGAGATCGGCAGTTGCGACCAAGAGTATCTTAAAGTCAGAAACCACGAGGATTAGGATAATTTTCTTGCTTTTCACACGCTGACTTCGTAGCATTAAGACGCGCCACCCGTTGTATCCGGTACGCGTCTTATTTTCTTTTTACATCACGACAACAATGCCTCAAGATCAACGCCCTAAACGTGACCTGATCCGCGAATACCTGACGTATTGCCGCGTGGAGAAGGGGCTTGCGGCTAATTCGATCGACAGCTACGGGACTGATCTCGGGCGGCTGAGCGGTTGGACGGAAAAACAAGATCTCGATCTGATGACGCTAACTCGGCAAGATCTGCGTGAATGGCTGATCGATCTCGGCATTGAAAAACTATCGGAAAACTCAAAACGGCGTTTGATAAGCGCGGTTCGCGGGTTTTATAAGTTTTTGATGTTTGACGGTCACGTCACTAAAAATCCGGCTGAGGATCTCGTGGCTCCGCAAAAGGGCGTTTATCTGCCGCGGTTTTTGAATCAAACCGAGATCGAGATGCTACTGCGGGAGCCGGATACCTCGACCGAAACGGGATTGCGTGATCGTGCAATTTTAGAATTAATGTATGCCTCGGGTTTGCGCGTTTCTGAGGCGGTCAACCTAAAAATAAACGATGTCGATATTGATTCGGGTATTGTAACCACGACCGGAAAGGGAAATAAGACACGCCGCGTCCCGGTTGGAGCGAGTGCCATCGAGTGGCTAAAAAGCTATCTCTCCGCACGGAGAAAGATCGAAAATATCGAGATCGACAATATGTTTGTCACGCCAACAGGAGCATCTCTCAACCGCCAGACGATCCATGCGTTTATTGTCGAATATGCAGCAAAATGCGGTCTGGACGGTGTTTCGCCTCACACGCTGAGGCATTCTTTCGCAACTCATCTTGTCCAAAACAACGCCGATATCCGCTCGGTCCAGCAGATGCTTGGCCACGCCGATTTATCGACAACGCAGATCTACACGCACATCACGAGTGTGCAGATGAAGAAAAACTACGATCGGTTCCATCCGCGATCACGAGGAGGTATTAATCGATGAGTGCTGAAGTCATCTCTCAACCACCTTCATCGAGACGGTTCACGCGCCGCGTATTCGTAGCTGGAATGCTAGCGGTTGCGGGGTGCCTGCTATTCGTGATGATGATACCGAGCCTTTTGCTGGCTATCATTCACGGTCCTGGAATTTTCTTTTCCGCTGAAACCTTCAGAAGTATTTCTCCGGATGGACGATACGAGATCCGAGTGTATCGACGTGTGAATTTTCCGGCGTTCGATATCCTCGGTCCATCGGGAACTATAACAACTGACATACGAAAGACCGGTGCCCTTGGAGCGTTTAACGCAATAGAATTTCAGATACACGAGATTAGTGAACTACTCAAACCAGAATTGCAATGGTCCTCGACGCAGGTCGTAATTGACAAGATTGACTACCACAACGAGTTCAGTTTCGTATTTCGATTTCAAGAACCGTAGAACCGTCCCGCCTTGCTGACCATCGCAAAAAAACAGCTTCATCCGCCGACCAGAATTGTTGTAATATCTAAGAGTCATCCGAAAATTTATGAAGTACTCCGAGAATAAGCTTTTCAACAGTGAAGTGTCTTTTGATGCGTCGCGTCGTGATTTTTTGAAAAAGGTTTCGGTTGCCGGCGTGGGGATGTTGGCGTTACAGTTCGCGGACGGGACCGAGGTTTTCGCGGAGGTTCCGGAATATGTTACAAATCCGGTCGATGCTCTGCCGCTAAAGATCAATGTCAACGGGGTCGAACGGTCGGTGTTGATCGATGCCCGGACGAGTCTCTTGGACACGGTTCGCGAGCATCTTGATCTCACCGGTTCGAAAAAAGGCTGCGATCACGGGCAATGCGGTGCCTGCACCGTGATCATCGACGGGCGACGGCAGTTGTCATGTCTGACGCTGGCGGTCATGTGTGACGGAAAAAAAGTCACGACGATCGAAGGCCTCGCGACCGGCGACAAGCTTCATCCGGTGCAGCAGGCGTTTCTCGACCACGACGGTTTTCAGTGCGGGTATTGCACGCCAGGGCAAATTTGTTCTGCGGTCGCGATGCTCAATGAGGCAAAAAACGGCGAAGCCAGTCAGGTCACACAAGATCTTTCCGCTAAACGGACGAATCTCAAACTCTCGGATGACGAGATCCGCGAAAGGATGTCTGGCAATCTCTGCCGCTGCGGTGCATATCCGAACATTTTGGACGCGATCAAGGAGGTTCACGGCAAGCGATGAGACCATTTACTTTTACAAGGGCGGCGAACCAGGGCGATGCGATCAGGTTACTACAGCGGGACGGAAAGTTTATCGCGGGCGGAACAAATTTGGTCGATCTTATGAAAGAAGGCGTTGAGCAGCCTGCCCAACTTGTCGATATTCAACGGCTTCCGCTCACGGCGATCCAGGCAAACAGTTCCGGCGGCGTTTCGCTCGGAGCTCTCGCGAAAAACACCGATACGGCAAATCATTCGCTGATACGTTCAAAATATCCGTTGCTGACGCAGGCAATTTTGGCGGGAGCGTCGCCGCAGATCCGCAATATGGCGACCAACGGCGGGAATCTTTTGCAGAGAACTCGCTGCGTTTATTTTTACGACGTGGCGATGCCTTGTAACAAACGTGAATCCGGCTCGGGCTGCGGAGCTCTCGAGGGTTTGAATAAAAATCACGCGATCCTCGGTTGGTCCGAAACGTGTGTCGCGACTTTTCCATCGGATATGTGCGTTGCTCTAGCCGCTCTCGACGCAAAGGTCAGAGTTCTCGGCAAAGACGGCAAGGAGAGGATGATCGATTTTGTTGATTTTCATCGTCTGCCCGGGGCGGACGCGACGAGCGACAACAACCTCAGCGCAGGCGACCTGATCTTGTCGATCGAGCTGCCAAAGTCGAACGCTAGCAAGTCGCATTATTTAAAGATCAGAAATCGGGCGAGCTACGCTTTTGCGCTGGTTTCGGTCGCAGCGATCTTTGAGAAAAAAGGTGAAAACATAGTAGATCCGCGAATCGCGCTTGGCGGTGTCGCCCACAAGCCGTGGCGTGCATTCGAGGCAGAAAAGTTCTTGAACGGCAAAGCCGCAACCGAAGAGAATTTCAAACAAGCAGCTGAGATCGCGCTGAAAGATGCAAAAGCTCTTTCGGAAAACGGTTACAAGATCACGCTTGCAAAACGAGCGATCGTGCGGGCTCTGAAAACGGCGAATGGAAAGTAAATATATGGCTGACGATGTAAGAAATGCTCCGAATCGGGTTGACGGCGTGGCAAAGGTTACCGGCAAGGCAAAATATATCGCCGAATGGAAATTTCCAAATCTGGCGTACGGTTATTTGGTTCACAGCACGATCGCGAAAGGAAAGATCCGCACTATTGACTCGAGCGAAGCCGAAAAGCTGCCGGGCGTCATCAAGGTTTTAACCCATCTCAATACACCAAAATTCGCCAAAGCTCAAAACGATCGCGCTCACCGGCCTTTGCAAGATGATGTGATCCTTTTTAGCGGACAGGCTATCGGCGTTGTCGTCGCGGAGACGTTTGAGCAGGCCCGCTATGCGGCCTCGTTGGTTAAAGTGACCTACGAAAAGCAGGTGCCGGAAACGGATGTTCACAAACTTTTGGACAAGGCGATCGCCGGCCGCCCGCGACCTGACCGGGGAAATCCGACGGAGGCTTTTGCCAGATCCGAGGTAAAGATCGAATCCGAATACACGATCCCGATCGAACATCACAACGCGATGGAGCTGCACGCGTCGGTTGCGAATTGGGACGGCAACAAGCTGACGATCTACGACAAGACACAGGGCGTGAACGGGGTTCGCGGGTACTTGGCGAGCATTTTCGGCATCCCGCAAAACGACATTATAGTGCTTGCGCCGTTTGTCGGCGGCGGCTTTGGTTCGGGGTTGCGGCCGTCGCCAAACACTTTTTTGACACCGCTCGCAGCTCGTGAAGTTAAACGTCCGGTCAAGATCGTCTATTCGCGGCGGCAGGTTTTCACCGCCCACGGTTATCGCCCGTATTCGATCCAAAAGATAAAAATGTCAGCGGACAGATCGGGTAAATTAACGGCGATCATTCACGAGGCGGTCAACAATTCGTCGACAAATGAGGATTCGATCGAAGGAATTGTTGGCATCTCGCGTAATTTGTACGCGTGTCCAAATGTTAGGAC
>JBEBGA010000162.1:0-6872 GCA_040081695.1 Pyrinomonadaceae bacterium | reverse complement strand
GATCATCAAAGATCTCAAAAAGCACGCTCATTTTATCCCTCCCGGACAAAAGGCAAAGCTCAAATCGGTGAACGCCCGCAAGCGCAACCGTAAGCGTTTTCGCACGCAGCGTCCGATGGGAGCCGGCACAGGCAGCGGGCCTGGACGTCCGCCGATGGGACAAAACCGATAACTAAGTGAAAAAGTTAAAAGGTGGAAAAGTGAATAAGCTAAAAAGCTCAGACACTTTTTCACTTTTTTACTTTTAAACGTATATCCTTTTTAAGATGACATCTGAACGAACCAGAATTTTACTTACAAACGACGATGGCTATCACGCCGACGGCATCGTCGCACTCGAGGCAGCACTGAGCGAGATCGGCGACGTTTATGTCGTCGCTCCTGAGGCCGAGATGAGCGGTGCGTCGCACAGCCTGACGCTGTCGCGGCCGCTGCGGATCCGCCAGCGTGCTGAGCGGCACTGGACGGTTGACGGTACGCCGACCGATTGCGTCACGCTCGCGATCAATCAGATATTTTCCGAAGCCGAGCGTCCGCACATCTGCTGCTCCGGCATCAATCACGGCGCAAATCTTGGCGACGACGCGACATATTCCGGCACGGTCGCGGGTGCTCTCGAAGCCACGATCCTTGGTGTTCCCGGCCTCGCGTTCAGCCTCGCGTCGTATCGCGACCAGGACTTTTCCGAGTCGGCAAAGGTCGCTGCAGAAATAACTAAAAAGGCTCTCGCCGAGGGCTTGCCTGTTTGGACTTTACTCAACATAAATGTGCCAAAAGGCGTGCCGAAAGGCATTCGCATCACAAAACAGGGTTTTAAAAACGCACGCCCCATCATCAGCGAACACATCGACCCGCGCGGCAAGCTCTACTATTGGATCGGTGAGGTCCGCGAGGGTTTTCGTGCCGAGGGCGGCACCGATTTCGAGGCGATCGACGAGGGCTACGTTTCCGTCACGCCGATGCGAAGCGACCTGACCAGCCACAGCGGCGTTGAAAAATTACAAAACTGGAACACCAATTAGTGAACGCAACCGCCATCACAGACGAAATGACGATGCAGCGGCTCGCTATGGTCGAGCAGCTCCGCACGACGCACAAGATCGCTGACGAACGCGTGCTCGATGTCATGTCACGCATACCGCGACATCTGTTCGTCCCGGTCGCGATCAAATCACAAGCCTACAAAGACAACGCCCTGCCCATCTCCGGCGGCCAAACGATCTCGCAGCCGTTTATCGTCGCCCGCATGACCGAGTTGCTCGAACTTACGGGCAACGAAAAGGTGCTTGAGATCGGTGCGGGTTCAGGCTATCAAACTGCGATACTCGCGTCACTTGCACGATCGGTCTTTGCCATAGAGCGTCTAGCAAATCTCGCCGACGAAGCCATCCACCGTCTGCAAACGCTTGGTATTACAAACGTTACGCTCAAAGCCGCCGACGGTACGACGGGCTGGGAAACATACGGCCCGTACGACGCGATACTCGTCGCCGCGGGCGGCCCCGATATTCCCGAACCGCTTGTAAAACAGCTAAAGATCGGCGGCAAGCTCGTGATCCCTATCGGCGATGACCAAAGATCGCAGACGCTCATCCGCGTAACTCGCACTGAGACTGGGTCGACACAGGAAAATTTTGGCACTTGCGCGTTTGTTCCGCTAATAGGAGAATTTGGCTGGAAGTAGTTTTATGGACGGAATCATCGACTTTCTTTATCAGGTAAAGGATTTTCTAAATCCTGCAAAGCTCATCGACTACATGTTGGCGTTGCTTGGCAACTACGTGTATCTCGGACTATGGTTCATTATCTTTGCCGAGACGGGCCTTGCGGTCGGTTTTTTTCTGCCGGGCGATTCGCTGTTGGTAGTTTCGGGACTCTTTGCAGCGGCGGGCAAGCTAAATGTCTGGTGGGTGATGATCGCGTTTTTCCTCGGCTCCGTGATCGGTGATAGCACCGGTTACTGGACGGGTCGCATGATGGGTAAGACGCTTTTTAACCGCGAAGATTCGTGGATCTTCAAACCGAGCCGCGTCGAAAAGGCACACGCTTTTTTTGAAAAGTACGGCGTCAAAACGGTCATACTCGCAAGGTTTGTCCCCATCGTCCGCACCTTTGCGCCTATCGTCGTTGGTGCAGCAGAGATGCCGTATCGTCAGTTTTTGCCGTACAGCATCCTCGGCGGGTTGCTGTGGATCGGCAGCATGGTGCTGGCCGGATATTTCCTCGGGGGGGTGATCGAAAATGCTCTTGGTATTAAACTCCAGGATCATATCGAAAAGGTCGTCATCGTGGTTGTGTTCCTATCCTTGCTGCCGCCGATCATCGAATTTATCAAACACAAATTTGGCAAACGGCCCGACGTGATCGATGAGGTCGCAGAGGTCGTTGAGGACAAATAGTGTCGCTGCCAGCCCGTCTCCGGGCACTATCGCTGGAGATAACGGTCTTCGTCTCGGGCGGGCTGCTGATGACGTATGAGATCATCGGTTCGCGCATCCTCGCTCCGTTTATCGGCACATCGACATACGTCTGGACAAGCCTGATCGGCGTCATTCTCGCAAGCCTCAGCCTCGGCTATTGGTTTGGCGGACGCCTCGCGGACAAACGCCCCGACATTCGCATCCTTGCCGCAGTGTTGTTTTTGGCCGGAACGCTCGTTTCGGTAACTGTCCTAGTCAAAGAGATCGTCCTTTCATTTATTGCTTCGGCTCCGGTCGGCGTTGAGATCCGTTCACTGCTTACGGCTTTGCTTCTATTCGCTCCCGCAAGCGTATGTCTCGGCATGGTCACGCCATATGCCGTAAAGCTCAGGATGCTAAATCTCGCTGACGCTGGCAAGACCGTCGGCCGTCTGTACGCACTATCGACCGTCGGAAGCATTGCGGGAACGTTCATCGCAGGGTTTTTTCTGATCCCTTTCGTCGGCAGTGTTCGTACCCTTTACATCGTCGCGGGATCGCTGATCGCTCTGTCGCTCTTGCTGGTTCCGTTCGCGATCTCGCGTTTGAATATCGCGGGTCTCGTGCTGCTGTTCAGTGCCGTCCTGTGGAGCGAAGCTGCCGCCGGGATCAGTTTTCGTGCGAACGAGCTCCGCGACATCGATACCGAATACAGCCGCGTACAGGTCTTTCGCTCAACCGACGGAAAAGGCCGTGCGATCCGCGTTCTGACGACCGATCCGTATGCCATCCAATCAGCAATCTTTCTCGACAGCGACGAGCCGGCTCTCGAATACGGGCGTTTTTATCACCTAGCAAGACATTTCAAACCGGATTTTCGAGACGTGCTTGTCATCGGCGGTGCGGGCTATTCGACACCAAAAGAATTTCTGCGGCGTTATGAAAATGCGCGGCTCGATGTCGTCGAGATCGATCCGCGAATGACCGACATCGCCCGCGAGCATTTTCGCCTGAAAGATGACGCGAGGCTCAACATCATTCACGAAGACGGCCGGATGTATCTAAACCGCGCTAATGCGGGCCGATATGACGTTGTTTTAATGGACGCGTTCGGATCGATGTTCACGGTTCCGTTTCAATTGACGACTGTTGAAGCCGTCAAGCGTATTAGTGATTGCCTTACCGACGATGGCGTCGTTATCTTTAATCTCGGCTCGTCGATCACCCGTGCGGGCAGCGGGTTTTTCCGAGCGGAAATGGCGACGTATCGTTCGGTATTTCCTCATGTGTTTGTGTTTGAGGTAAGGCCGGAGCGAGCGGATGAGACACTGCAAAACCTGATAATTGTCGCTTCGAAATCGAACTATCTGCCACAACTCACAAGTAGCGATGCCGAGATCTCATCTCTGCTGGCGAATATTTATTCGAGCAATATTCCTATTGATATGCCGATCCTCACCGACGACCTGGCACCGGTCGAACACTACAATTCGATCGCGCAAAATCAATTTTCGCCACCTCAATAACGGTCGGGTTTGACTTGGCATCGACGCTCACCTAAACTCAAAGATTGACTCAACGGGGCGTAGCGCAGTCTGGTAGCGCGCACGGTTCGGGACCGTGAGGTCGGAGGTTCGAATCCTCTCGCCCCGACCATTTAAGCAAAAGAGGCGGTCTCAAACGGGACGGCCTCTTTTTTATTTGATGAATATTCAAGAACTTGGGTACGAGCAAACGCCGCTTGGCGACCTGACGCTCAGGCGGCGGATCGAACCGCGCTTGCAGAACCAAGAGGTTTTTGAGGTCAAGCTCGGCGACGAATACCTAATGTCGAGCCTCTTTACCGAGAGCGAACGCCAGCTTGCGACACTCGGCCTCGCACCGCTCGCGGATGAACTGGATGTAGTGATCGGCGGTTTGGGACTAGGTTACACAGCGGCCGAGGCGTTAAAGAATAAGAACGTGAGCCGTTTGCTCGTCATCGATCTGTTTCAACCAGTCATCGATTGGCACCAAGCCGGTCTCGTTCCAAACGGGGAGATACTGACCGCCGATATCCGATGCGAACTGCGGCAGGGCGATTTTTTCGAGCTCGCCCGCACGGGCTTTGACGCTAATGCTCCCGATAGAAAATTCGACGCCGTTCTGCTCGACATCGATCACTCACCGGAGCATTATCTTGACCCTGAAAACAAGTCTCTCTACACCGCCGAAGGCTTAAGTGCGATACAAAACCAACTAAAACCCGGCGGTACGTTTGCTCTTTGGTCCAACGATCCCACAAGCGAGGACTTCACCGCACATCTTAGATCGGTTTTTGGCTCCGCGACCGCCCACGACGTCGAATTCCCAAATCCATACACCGGGGCAACATCCGTTAATTCGGTCTATGTCGCTGAAAATACCAGTAGGCGACCTTAACAACTAAACCTCAATCCACGTCGGCCAGCCCTGAGACTAACACCCCGCATCAAGTTTCTTTTGTCAGTGTGTTACAACGCACAGATAAAAATACTTCATTTCCATAGACTCATTACACGGGTTTGAGCGGTGATCGACAACGAAGTGAAGAGTATTTGTGATGAAAAAATGGTTTTGGGTAATTTTGGTTACGATAATTTTGGCACCCGTGTCGGCGCGGGCGGACATATCGTTTCTGTTGCATGAAAGTATAGATGCTTCCGGAGAATTTACAGGTTCCGGGCACGCAGCTATCTACCTATCTAATATTTGTACAGACGATGGTTTTAGCCTTAGGCCTTGCCGCGAGACAGAATCCGGCGTAGTTCTCAGCGCGTATCCAAGTTTCGGAAACGGTTTAACTTATGAATGGATGGCCGTTCCGCTGCTTCCGTTCCTGTATGGAGTAGAAGATGAGTCCGCAATACCGCTCTATGCCAACGGTGAGATCCGCAATTTTCTCAGAGAGCAGTATCGCCGAAAGCACCTAGACGCCGTCATTCCCGCGGCACCGGACGGTACGATGCCGGACGGAAAATGGCAAATGATGTTGACGACGGTGTTTAATCGCGATCTTTACGGGTTTACTGTCAAAACTACTCCGGATGAAGACGCACGATTTTTGCGTGAAGCAAACGGTAAACCGAATGATGGTAAATTTAATACGATCACTAGCAATTGCTCGGATTTTGCAGCGAGTATTATCAATAGATATTTCCCGGGAGCCGCTCGTCGCGACTGGATAAATGATGCTGGAATTACAACGCCCAAAGCTATCGCACGCTCTTTCTTTAACTACGCCAAGGATCGCCCCGAAATGGAGCTTTCTATAAGCCGGTTTCCGCAGATACCCGGACCGATCATCCGCAGTTCCGACAATCGCAATCTCACGGAAATGGCATACAAGTCCAAGAAATACTTGATCCCTGCTCTCATCTTCAAGCCCGAAGTTGCAGCGATCCTTGCCGCGACCTATCTGTTGACCGGACGATTTAACGTCCACAAGACGTACGTCAAATATGCAAACGCTAAGATCGCCCGTCTCGAACGCGAGACGAGAACGGCAAGCACGACGGGATTGATGTATTTTGCGGGAAGTCCTAATAGCGAAGGTATAGATCAAAAACCGAAACGCGCGGGCGATGGGCTATTGGGCAACAAGGAAACTTGGAAAGTTCACAAGGCCAGTTTTGCACCGGTTCTAAAAGAACTTATCGGGCAAGGACTCTTTCGTAATGAGAAAGAGGTAAAGACGTTTTTCCGTGATCTTGAGCTTCAAAGCGAGCCCGCGACCGATCAAAACGGACGGCTGATACTCAATGTAAAATATTACGGGCAGGATCGCATTTTGGGCATTACACGGCTAAATCTATCGGATGAAACATCCGATCCGGAACTCGCTCTCAAGCTGACGGTCGCACGGATATACGCTGATCTGCACACCGACGAAAAGAACCGCAGCCATTACCCTGAGTTTTGGGCCGATTGGCTCACCATGCGTCAACTCATTCGCGATCAGTCCACGATGCTCGCAGCGATCGATAAATCTCGCGGCCCTTTTGCGACGAACGGCCACCCCTCAAGTTTAAAACAAAAGCTCGTAAAGCTGGCGATCGACGTTACGCATTGATCGACTCCGCTTACATCAGATTCTTTTTAAAAAACATAAGCGTCCGATCCCACGCCGTTCGTGCTGCCGCGGCGTCAAAACGCGGCGTTGTGTCGTTATGAAAGCCGTGCTGTTTGCCTTCGTAGGTATAGCTTTCAAATTTTACCTTGTTGGCTTTTAGTGCGGTCTCGTATGCGGCGATGCCGGCGTTGACGCCCTGGTCGTTTCCGGCGTAATTAAATAACAGCTGCGCCTTGATCTTTGGCACGTCGGCGACACCGGCCTGGCGGCCATAGAATGGGACACCGGCGTTGAGGTCTTTGCCAAGCCGGACGGCGAGCTGATTGACCATCCCGCCGCCAAAACAGAAACCGACCGCTCCGAGTTTGCCTTTGCTGTCAGGA
>JBEBGA010000517.1:0-1719 GCA_040081695.1 Pyrinomonadaceae bacterium | reverse complement strand
TCCCTTTGCAGCGAACGCCACATCGACATTGCCTTTGCCGACTGTGATATTGGTCGAACCGCTAATGATGCCCACCTTAGCATTTGATTCGATAAAATTGATCCGCATCGATCCGTCGACATTTTCTACCGACAGATCGCCTTTGCCGCCGTCGATCTCAAGATCAGTGTAACGTGGCACGCGGATCACATAATCTATACGAAACGGCAGACCAAGCAATTCTTTTGGCAATTTTTTGCCCGATTTTTTTAGTAACTGTTTTGCGTGGCTGCCGATGCTGGTGACGATCACGCGCGACGCTCCCGCTTCGGTTACAAAGCCCGTAACCCCGGCGAGTTTATCGAGCCCGGCGGCATTTGGCGCATCAAGCTCGATCGTCGCGACGATCTCGATCTCTTTGGTTTGCGCCCCGACG
This sequence comes from Pyrinomonadaceae bacterium, assembly GCA_040081695.1. Taxonomy (GTDB): domain Bacteria; phylum Acidobacteriota; class Blastocatellia; order Pyrinomonadales; family Pyrinomonadaceae; genus OLB17. The sequence continues at coordinate 1,304 of JBEBGA010000517.1, read as the reverse complement.
ATGCTTACCGATCCATTTGGAGCACCCGTTATTGTCAACGTCCCGCCAGCTCCAAAATCGATGACCTCGGTCTTGGTTATCGTACGTTTGGCCTGTGCTTGAGCGGTGGTCAGCGATAACAGAAATACAAACGCGGCCAAAACTATTATTTTTTGTGCTTTCATTTGATCTTGGGTAAGAGAAGCAAGCCGTGTTTAGAGTACGCTCTTTTGAAAGGTGAGGTCAACGAAAATCGATAGCCGATCAACGTCCTAGAAAAGCAATTGTGCCGCGCTGATTGGTAACGGTGAGCGTCGCGCTGCCGCCGTTAACCTTACCCAAGACGCGCCGGCCGTCACCGAGATAATTTGTGTCTGCGTTGGCAAACGACCCGAGAGAGATGTTGCGGGTTGATGGGGCCGTGGCAACCATTCTGAAAGAAGCCGTAAAAGGAATGCGGATATTGATGCTGCCTTTTTGTGAAGAAAAACGATAGTTGCCACTCTCCTTGATCAAACCGTCAAAGAATATATCGCCGATGGTATTGTCTGCGGCAACGTTTGTAGCCTCGATATTTGTGAGCGTGATCGCCCCCTCGCTTGTGATGTGAGCCCGTACCAGAGCACTGCGAATATTCGTAACGCTGAGGTTACCGATACGCGTTTCGATATCGACCATCGAGCTATATGGTACACGGATCGTAAAATTAACATTGCCGATCTCGCGGCCCTGATTGTCCCTGAGTAAATTGATATCGATCAAACCGGATAGATTTTGCGGGACGATGTTAGCCGCCGGTGCCTCAAGCTCGGCCGAGATATTGATCTGTGCCTTGTCCCACCCTACGACGGTTACCGTACCGGTACGATTCATCAACTTTAGTCTGACATTCTGTCCTGCCGGATAGTTTTTGGAGAACCGTTTCTGCGCCGACGCCTGGCCGCTAAAAAGCGCAAAGAAAAAAACTACGCTCAGGAGCATCGTAGCTTTTACTGCCGCTTGGCGGTTAAAAATATCTTTCGGCCGGAGGGGCATCATTAAAAACTATAGATCTGCAAAATCACGGAGCAGATTCATCTTGTCATTCATCACCGCATCTAGCATTTCGCCGGATAACTCGTCTTCGGGATCCTGATTTAGAAGCGTAGTGTAATCTGTTACCGATTCTTCGATAACTTGTAAGTTTCGGTCAAATGCCTCACGGGTAACGCGGTCCCATTGAGGTCGGCGGGCCATTACACGGGCATTCCAATATTCGATCGCGGTGTGCCGCTCTTTCATCCGCCGTTCGCGTGCCTGTTGTGGTGTCTCAACAAGGCCGATCT
>JBEBGA010000516.1:0-1721 GCA_040081695.1 Pyrinomonadaceae bacterium | reverse complement strand
GAAACTGCACGACGCCCTTTTCCGTCATCAAGCGTTCGATCTCGTCAACAGTATCCGGCACGAACGAGCTTAGATTTTCTGCTCCGCTGACTGTGACTACAACTACGTCCTCAATGCGGACATAAAGTTTTTCCTCGTGGACCCAGATCATCGGGTCGATGGTAAAGACCATTCCGGGATCAAGCTTGACGCCGCGAACCTGGCCGACATCATGCACGGCCATGCCGACCGGATGCTGAAAATGTCCGCGAAACTTGAGACCTTCTCTCACGGCTTTCAGGTGAGCGGCGTTCTCAAACGTTTTGCCAACCAGATATGCCTCCATATCCTTTGCCGCCGAATCAAGCACGAAATCCGCAGTTACACCTGGCCGAATGTACTTAAAAAGGGCATCGCGGTAGGCCAGAATGAAGTTGGTCAAAGCCTTTTGGCCCGGGGTGTATTTTCCGTTTACCGGCCACATGCGGGTCACATCGCTGGTGTAATATCGATAGTCGGGAGCGTAATCCATCAGCACGAGATCGCCTTCTCTAAGTTTGTCAGTCTTGCGGAAATAATGGCCAAGATAGGCATTCGTGCCGCCGCCGATGATCGAGGCATAGCCGTCGCCCTGTGTTCCGTGCAGGTAGAAGATGTATTTAGCAGCGGCATCGAGCTGATATTCGAAAACGCCCGGCTCGGTCGAACGCATCGCCTCCATGATCGCAAGACCCGCGATCTGAGTTGCTTTGCGGATCACGTCGATCTCGCGTTTGGATTTGATATTTCGCAGGCCATCCAATATCGGCGAGAGATCGCGGATCTCGAATTGCGGTGCTCGCTGGCCCAGCAATTCGCGAAAACGAGCCTCACGTGACGGCTGCCCGTCCCACGGATTTGACGATACGCGCGCTTGCTCATTCAACAGCTCGTCGCGGCTGTCTGTGCCCGTCTCGGCCGGACTTAGCGGCGTAAACAGCAACGCCGCCGGTGGACGTAGCAATCCTTTTCCAACGAGATCGAGCGAGAGTTGCTCAAGACTCCGCACCTGATCGATCCCTGTCAATTCCTTGATCAGATCGCTGTCTTCGGCAGAGAGTATCTTGCCTTCATTTCGTTCGCGATCCGAGTCGCGATGCGGCAGATAGATCGCCGTCCGCTGATTCCGCCCGTCAATCACGAGGTACGCATGCGGCGATTCTATACCGGTCAGATAGTAAAACTCGTTCGATTGCCGAAAAACATTAAAATCCGCCGTCCCTTTCGCCCCCTGAACCACGGCGACCGCATTCTTACCTATCTTCTCGTAAATCTTGGCCCGACGCTCGGCAAATTCTTCTTTCGGGAAATCGGTTTGGTAGTAGTGTTTTTCTTGAGCAAACGACGCGATCGAGCCCAGTGCAATGAGAGCCGCAAGCAAACCGTTTTTCATTATGTGTTTCATTCGTTTGAGTTTTTGGGTAAGCTGTCGGATCGATCAAAGTTCGTGCTAAGAATCGATAAATCCATCCGCCGCGTCACGAGCCTCGTCACGCGAACGACCATCGGCCATCTGGTACCAACGCTCGTAGCCATGACGTGCAAGCGCCCAGGCATTGCGACCAGCATGCTTGATAATCTTTTCTTTGATTACCCGTCTATCAACGAGGCCCGGGCGGCTTAGTAGGAAAACCGCGTCTTCCTGATCTTTATAGCGTCCCGCAATAAACTTCAAAATTACAAGCCATTCTGGAGTGAGAACA
>JBEBGA010000161.1:0-6922 GCA_040081695.1 Pyrinomonadaceae bacterium | reverse complement strand
AGAAAACAAGACGCTAGGCCAGTTGTCATTTCAGGCTTCAGACGAGTGGAAGATCCGCGACGGCGTGATCCTCGTCCTTGGGTTTGATTACTCAAGATTTACGGGTGCAGGTAGCGCCTCTTCGCTAACACCAAGGCTTGGTCTGCAATACGACATCAACGCTAAGACGCGTTTCCAGACCGCTTACACCACACAGACCGAGCAAAAGACGTGGGCACACGCACTCGACCTTGAGGGGGTGAGCGTTGGCTTTACTGAGCCTGTTGCTGTCGATGACTTTGTGGTCGTCGATCGCAAGCCGGCGATGAACAAGAGCCGTCGTTTCGAGTTTGGTATTGAGCGTATCCTCGATAACCACTCGAGTATTGAGGCAAACGTTTTCCTTGACACAACGCTCGGACGCGGGGTAGGGCTTAACAGTTTTTCTTTCGATACACTTGGCGAGGACGGGCAGGGTGATTTTGTCGCAAATCAACAGGGCCGCTCGACAGGTATGCGGGTCGTGTATTCCCGTCGAATTAACGGGACGTTTACGACCGCCGCGGGATATTCGTTTGGCAACGGCCAAAAGCTTTCCGAGTCCGCACTCAGCGACCCGGCAAATATTTTTGAGAACGAATTTTTCCATTCGTTCTTTGCTCAGCTTGTTGCCGACCTCAAAACCGGCACCAACGTCAAAACCGTTTTCCGTCTGTCACCTCAGGCTACCGTTTTTGCCATCGATCCTTTTCGCGGACGCCTAGCTATCTACGATCCCGGCCTGAGCGTACTGGTCACGCAGTGGCTGCCTACATTGGGGCTGCCAATTAAAGCGCAAGCGATAGTTGACGCACGCAATCTGTTCGATTTTCAGGCGGGCATTTTTGGCGAAGATGGTGGACTAAAGTTGAACTCTCAGGGACGGATGTTACGCGGCGGAATACAAGTAAGATTTTAGATCTTGCCACTTTAAGGGTTCGAGGGTTCACAGAATAGACTTTTTCTCTGTGAAACTGGATTTTTGAGTGGCTATTATTTTCTCCAAATTCTTGGATTTGTGAGCAAAATACTGAATCATATTCAACAAAAACTCGGTCAAATTGACGTTTCCGCGTACGGTTTTTATGAAAAATCGAGCAATGTTTTTGGTTAGCGTTTTTTGCGGTAAATGGAACACCTTTTGCGTTAAAAAAGGCCGGAGACGTATGCTCCATGAATGCGTTAGGTAAATGAAAGGGAAAGTGCTGACAAGTTGGAGCCTGATATGGCTTTTGGCCTCCGTGCTGTTTGTGGCCGGCGGGGCTCTAAATCTGTCTCAACGCACATTTCAAAAGCTGCCTCCGACCGATGGCGTTGGTTGGGAATTGCGTAGTGACGGCATCTACGCGGCTAGGGTCACGCCCGGTTTTGCGGGTGCACGCGCTGGCATAGCGCTCGGCGACAAACTGCTCGGTATCGGCTTTGATTCCGACAAGACCGAAGAGATCACCTCGCCCGCCGATGTCCAGATGTATCTCGAATCTGCCGGTGTCGGCGGCAGTCTCACCTATTTTTACCAAAAACCGTCTTACGCGTTTACCGACAATTTCTATTTCGCCGATCTCAAGAACATTGATTCTGTCCCGCGTTGGACGCCGTCAATCATATTCCTGTCAATAGTTGGTTTGATCTGGCTCGGCGTCGGTGTATTTGTGCTGTTCAAACAAGGTAGTAGCTCACCGTTCGTTCTGCATTTTGCGATGGTTTGTCTTGCGGCATTTGTCTTTCACGTCTATCGCACGATCGGCATCAGCGAAGATTTTGACCTCGGGGTAGATCTGCTCGACAGCATAGCTTTTGCATTTTTTGTCCCACTGTTTTTGCATTTTTGTATTAGGTATCCGATTCGCAGCGAGGTATTTAACGCCAAACGTTGGCGAACCTATAGTCTCTATGTTCCGGCAGCAGTGGTTTCAATTTGGCAAGTGGTATTTGCAGTAATACCTCAGATATTCCCCAGATCAGGTGTTGCTGCATCGATCGCTCAGCTCGATGACCGGTTTAATTTGACCGGGCTGTCGTACCGCATCGCGTTTTATCATTTTGTATTCGGGGTTTCCGCCGGTGCGTTTTTACTGATCTGGCGTTTCTTCAAAAATCGGCAGCCAATGGTCCGACAGCGCTTAAAATGGGCGATGTGGGGAACGATCGCAGCGATCACGCCTGTTGTTTTAATGCAGCTAGTCGAACGATTCGCGATACAGATACCAAACGACAATTTCAGTACTGCGATCACAACGCTACCGCTTGCCCTGATACCTCTGAGCTTTGGCCACTCGGTCGTCAGATATCGTCTGATGGACGTAGATGTTGTCGTTCGCCGTGCTCTTGTATACGCGATGACGACCGCCGCGATCGCAATGATGATCGGCGCTGTCGCTCTTGGATTGGTGTTCCTCGCTGTTGGCAATAACCTTTCGAATACCGAGATCACCTTGCGTGCGCTCATCGCCATCGTCGCTATGGGAGCGATCGTTCTGCTTAGCGAGCCGCTCAAGAAATTTTTGCAGGAGCGAGCTGATAGGTTCTTTTACGGCGAACGTTACGACATGCGTCAGGGCCTTTTAGATTTTGGCAAAACCCTGTCGGCAACGACCGCACTCGACCCGTTGCTTGACGGGCTCATCGAGCGTCTGAAACAAGTGCTCGACGTGCAAAAGGTCGCGGTTATTATCGAGGACGAAACCTCAAAGGCACATTTCCGTCTCGCCAAATCGGTTGGCTTAGACGAGGAGTACAAGATCCCCGCGGATTTCCGCACGATGATCCGTCAAAAATCTGCTGCAAAGGGCATTGTCCGCGCAGACGAGCTGGACGCCCAGGATCTGGAAACGGTCGGTGCCGAACTCAGCGTCAACAGCAAAGCCCCCGTTCGCCAAGAGCTGCACTATTTTGTGCCTTGCGTCGCCGGCGGCAAAATGGTCGCGGTCATCGGCCTTGGCCGTGCGACCGATGGCTCACTGCTGTCGTCAGAAGATCTTGAGATCTTGCGAACGGTGTCGGGCTACATCGCCGTCGCTATCGAAAATAGCCGCCTCTACACCCAGCAAAAACAGCACACCGAAGAGCTTGCCCTGCTCAAAGAATTCAACGAATCGATCGTCGAATCGGTCAACGTCGGCCTGCTCGCCGTTGATGAGACAGGGCATATTATTCGCTGTAATTCGCCGTTTGAGGAAATGATGGGCTTTGGCCGCGATGAGGCCGTCGGCAAGTTGGTCGATGATGTTTTTGATGAGAGTTTTGCTTTGAATCTCGACAATATCCTCGGCAAATCACGCTGGCATCTGACCGAGGTTCGAAACGCTTATAAGCTGCACACCTACGACCGCGGCGGCAGATCATTGATACTGAACGTCGCCGTCGCTCCGCTCAGATCCGTATCAAATCAGCAGACTGGTGCGATCATCGTTTTAGAGAACGTTACCTCACGCGTCAAGCTTGAAGAAACCGTACAGCAGAGCGAAAAGTTGTCGAGCATCGGCCTGCTTGCTGCAGGTGTAGCTCACGAGGTCAATACGCCGCTGACCGGCGTTTCAAGCTACACACAGATGCTGCTCGGTATGGTGCCCGAAACCGATCCGAAACACGCCTTGCTGCAAAAGATGCAGCGGCAAACAGACCGGGCGACAAACATTGTCGGCAATCTGCTGAATTTTTCACGTACCGGAAACGCGGAGGAATTTGTTGAAGTCGATATCAACAAATTGCTCAACGACACGCTCCAATTGCTCGAACCGCAGCTTCGCAAATCGAATATCGAGATCGTCAAAAACTACGCCGAAAAAGCTCCGCTGATCTTAGGCAGTGGCGGGAAATTGCAGCAGGTATTTACGAATCTGATCCTCAACGCCCGCGACGCGATGCTCGACGGTGGCACGATCACACTGACTACAAAACTTGACCCCGCCACCGGAGCGATCATCGAGGTCGCCGACACCGGCGAAGGCATCCCCGCCGATAATCTGTCCAAGGTCTTTGATCCGTTCTTTACTACAAAAGAGGTTGGCAGCGGCACCGGGCTGGGACTTGCGGTTTCATACGGGATTATCCAGGAACACACCGGCACGATCGCGGTTCGCAGTTCTGAGGGCGAAGGCACAATATTTACACTTGTTTTTCCGGTAACGAAAAAGAACGGCCGCAAACTCGCGGCTATCTAGACAACGACCTTTTCCCGCACAGACCTCGCAAGATATATAGCCATCAGCAAAGCAATAAACATAACCGCCGCCGCCGCCCAATAGGTGCGAAAGACCGTGAAGCGGTCGACCTTGTTTAGCGAGTTATTGAGCAAAATGCCACCGATCGTCGGCCCGATCGCTCGGGCTAGACTTGCACCGGATTGAAGTACGCCCATCGCGCGGCCTTGTTCATTTTCCGCTGCATTTTTAGAAGCAATACTTGTCAGCGCGGGCGTAGCCAAAGCATTACCTACTGCCAGAAATGCCGAGACGATAAGCAGACCCGCAAGCCCACCAAATGTAGGTGCGGTAAATGGCATCGCAAACAGGCTTAGCGTCAGCAGCACACAGCCGATGATCGCTAGCTTGTATTCGCCGATCCTTTTTGCCGCGATGCCAAAAACTCCGCCCTGCATAATGATCGCGATAAGGCCCACATACGCAAAAAGATAGCCGTTTTGCTCGGCATCATAACCAAACGTAAACTGCGTAAACAGTACAAACGCCGCCGTCATTATCGAAAATGCCGTGATGAGCAGGACGTAAACGATCGTGATGTTGCGGAAATTTGTATTTGCGAGCGACGTAAACATTTCGAAACGGCTACGTTTTTTCTCCGACGGTTGGAGTCTGAGTTCGGGCTTTAATGATTCGGGCAAGAAGAAATAAAGCGCTATCGCATTTACCAGCGACAAAATGCCGGCGCAGTAGAACGGCACATGGATGCCGTATTTGCTCAAAATACCCGCGAGAGCCGGACCTAAGATAAACCCCAGTCCAAACGCTGCACCAAACAGACCCATGCCCTTTGCACGGTTCTCTTTTGTGGTCACGTCGGCGATATATGCCTGTGCGGTCGAGATGCTGCCACCGGTTATGCCGCCGATAATGCGTCCCAAAAACACGAGTGCCAGCGTCCATGCGATGCCCAATACAAAATACCCCGCCGCCGAACCGAGCAAGCTTATAAACAAAATCGGCCGCCGTCCGTATCTATCTGAGAGCTGTCCGATGATCGGTGAAAAGAAAAACTGCATCCACGAATAGACCGAAAACAGCATCCCGATCTCAAACGGCGTTGCGCGAAACTGGTCGTTGCCGGCGTAAAACGGCAAGATCGGTATGACCATGCCAAATCCGATCAGATCGATAAAGATCGTCACAAACACGATCACGAGCGGCGCTGTAAAAAACTTGTCGCCTTTCGCGTCGGGTGTTGTATCGGTCGGCTCTTCGGGGCTCATAAAACGTGAAAATATAGTAAGATAGCAAGAAAATTAACTCTACCACCTAGTCGGAGATTCCAAAAGTAATGTCAAAAAAAATCAGTGTCAAAGCTATAATAATCCTCTTAGTCGTTCTCAGTTTTTCTATGAATCAGGAAACGCCCGCTCAGAAAAAACGTCCGAAAACTCCTGTGGCCGAGGCAAAACCAGTCCCACCGCAGATATCTTATACCGTATCGATGTCAAAGCCCTGGACGCATTTGCTCGAGGTTGAAATGCGTGTCGAGTGGTCGAAAATGCCCGACAAGACCGAGATCAAGATGCCCGTCTGGACGCCCGGCAGCTATCTGGTCCGTGAATATGCCCGTCACGTACAGGGCCTGAGTGTCAAAAACAACGCCGGTGCCGAACTCGGCTGGCGAAAGATTAACAAGAACACATGGCAGATCGACAGCAAAGGCAGTACGGGATTCGTCGTCGCGTACAAGGTCTATTCGAACGAGCTGACGGTGCGAACCAATGAGGTGAACGACGAACACGCATTTTGGAACAACACCGCGACGCTGATGTATGTAAAGGATCAGCTAAAAACGCCGAGCACCGTCACGGTCAATCCTTATGGCAATTGGAAAATTGCGACCGGCTTGCCAAAGGTCGCAGGGCAAAACAACACGTTCCGCGCCGAAAATTTTGACATCCTTTACGACGCGCCATTTGAGGTCAGCAATTTTAACGAGATCAGCTTTGAGGTGCAGGGCAAACCGCACCGCATAGTTTTCACCGGCGAGGGCAACTACGATATGAAACGTTGTGCCGCCGATTTTGCCAAGATCGCCGAGGAAAGCTACAAGATATTTGGCGAGCTGCCGTTTGACGATTACACATTTATCGTCAACCTGCGTGGCGGCGGCGGCTTGGAGCATCTCAACTCGACTGCGTTGCAAACTAACCGTTTTGGTTTCAAACCCGATTCGCGGTACAAAAATTTCCTCGGGCTCGTCGCTCACGAGTATTTTCACGCCTTTAACGTAAAACGCATCCGTCCCGACGCTCTCGGGCCGTTCGATTACGAAAACGAAAACTACACCCGTCTGCTCTGGGTCGCTGAGGGCAGTACGGAATACTACTCAAACCTCATCCTCCAACGCGCCGGCTTTATCACCGACAAAGAGTATTTACAGGGCCGTGCTGCGGGCATCCAGCAGTTGCAGGAAAAGCCGGGCCGTTTTGAGACGAGCCTTGAGGAAGCGAGCTTTGACGCGTGGATCAAATATTACCGTCAGGACGAAAACTCTGTAAATAATCAGATCTCGTATTACGACAAAGGCGAGATCGTCACCATGATGCTCGACATCGCCATCCGCACCGCGTCCGGCGGCACGAAATCGCTCGACGATGTAATGCGTAATTTGTATGCCGAATTTTACAAAAAGGGCAAAAACTTTACCCCGGCGGATTTTCAAAAAGCTTCGGAAACGATGGCCGGTAAGAGTC
>JBEBGA010000160.1:0-6928 GCA_040081695.1 Pyrinomonadaceae bacterium | reverse complement strand
AAAACAAAACGGCTGTATGCTCCGTAGGTGTAGCCTTTGTCTTCGCGAAGGTTTTGAAACAGACGAGCCGAGCCGTCACCACCGAGGATCGAGTTCATCACTTGCAGAGCATAATAATCAGGATGGCTGCGGTCTACGCCGACTAAGCCGATGTTCACCGACGACTGCGCTGCACCCGGTTTATCGACTAGATAGACGCCCGGCTTTGCGGCCATGGTCTGTGCGGCAATTGCGGCTGCGGCCGAATCAGCAGATTTCCACGAACCGAAAGCTTTTTCAAGCTTTGCCTTGATCGATGCCGAATCCACGTCACCGACCACGATCATCGTCGAGTTAGCAGGTGAGTAAGCCTTTTGGTAAAAGCTTGCGAGATCGTCACGCGTCAGCGCCTTGAGCGATCTTTCATCGCCCGAGAGCTGACGGCCATACGGCTGATCGCCATAGAGAACCTTGCTGTAAACGACACCGGCAACCTGCGCCGGGTTAGATTTGCGTTGGGCTAAACCAACGATCGAACGCTGACGCAAGGACTCGAATTCTTTTGCCGGAAACGACGGATTGACCACCACATCTGAGTAGACATCGAGTGCCTGATCAAGCGTTTTAGTGAGCGAGGTCATCGAAATGGTGGTCGCATCAAAGCTGGCTCCGGCATTTACCGAAGCTCCGATCGACTGCAGCCCGTTAGCGATCTCAAGCGCCGAACGCTTTTGCGTCCCCTGATTGAGCATCGCCGCGGTCATCTGAGTAACGCCCGATTTGTCGGCAGATTCAGATGCACCACCGGCACTGTTAACGACGAGATTCATCGAAACGACCGGCAGCTCGTCGTGTTTGACGATCCAGACATTTAGCCCGTTTGAGAGCTTTGTCTTTTCGATCGCTGGCAGGTTGACCTTAGGATCGGGGCCGGCCTTTGGCAAGGCTGCCTCTTGGCGGGCGATCAGATCCTTATCCTTTTTCTTAGATTCGGTCGAAGCCGGTTTATCCGTGCTCGCTTTTGGCGGCTCGGCCTTGCTCGGGATATAGCTCATCACAAAGCGGTTGCCTGTGAGGTACTCATTAGCTACGCGAACTACATCCGCTGCAGTAACCGCACGGTAGCGGTCGAGGTTGGCCTGAAAATAATTAGGTTTGTTGATGTACCCGGCAGAGGTTACGAGCTGCTGCCCTTTGCCCAGCACGGTCTGTAAGCCAAAAATCGCCTGAGACTCGCGAATATTGAGTGCACGGGTCATTTCTTCAGCAGATGGCTGCTCTTTCTTGATACGTTCGATCTCGATGTTGATCTCTTTTTCGATCTCTTCGAGTGCTTTTTGCGGACGAGCGGTTGCCTGGATCTGAAAGAAACCTGCGATCTCGCTAGTACCGTCAAAAGCACCTACCTGCTGGACAAGCTCTTTGCCAAAAAGAAGATTGCTCTGCAAACGCGAACCGCGGCCGTTTGAGAGGATCGACGCAAGGATGTCGAGAGCCGCTTCGTCCTTGTGATAAGTATTGACGCCCGGCCAGATCATATAGAGACGCGGCAAAGGGATGCCGGGTTCGTTGACGACCTGACGCACCTCGCCATTCAGTTTTGGCTGCGGGGTATTGGGCCGCGAGATCTCGGCACCCTTAGCGATCGGGCCAAAATATTTTTCGATCCAGTCTTTGGCCTGCTTTTCGTCAAAGTCGCCGGCGAGTGATAGGTAGGCGTTATTGGGGGCGTAATACTGCCTAAAAAATGACTTGACGTCATCGAGCGATGCAGCCGACAGATCGGCCATCGAGCCGATAACATCCCAACGGTACGGATGGCCCTGTGGGTACATTACCTCAAGAATGCGTTCCTGAGCACTGCCGTACGGCACGTTATCTACGCGAAGACGGCGTTCGTTCTTAACGACGTCGCGTTGGTTATCGAGCTTTGCCTGATCCATAGCGTCGAGCAAATTGCCCATGCGGTCGGCTTCGAGATAGAGCACGCGTTCGAGAAAATTCGAGGGTACCGCTTCCCAATACAAGGTGCGGTCTTGGTCAGTCGTGCCGTTGACGTTGCCGCCAAGCTCATCGACGCCGCGCCAGCCGTCGACAAAATTCTTTGAGCCCTGAAACATCATGTGCTCAAAAAGGTGAGCAAAACCGGTGCGGCCCGGAGCCTCGTTTTTCGAACCGACGTGGTACCAGACGTTTACCGCGACGATCGGCGTCGAGCGGTCCTGGTGCATGACTATGGTCATGCCGTTTTTCAACTTATATTCTTTTACATTGATCGGCGGCAGTTTGCCGCCGGACTGGGCAAATGTGCTTGTTGCCGCGAGCAACACGGCAAGCATCAAAGAGCCTAATATTCTAACGTTTCGCATATCGATCTCCTTAATAATTTGATGGCTTTAAATATTGTAAAAAGGCCAAAGACTCTCTTTTACAGCAAAAGCTTCTCTAACCTATCTCAAGTATGTTGCAAAGTATTACGCTGCGGGTTTGGGTTGGGTTTCAACCTTTGCGAGAGCGACGATCTTTTCACGTTTGGAAACGACGACACCACCGGGTTTTTCCATGGTGACAGCAAAAAGGTGTGGTGATTTGGCCTTGAGCTTGGCGTTTATCTGTATGACTATCTCGCCATTTGTATTTACATCAAACGTGCCGCCGTCGATAGGCGTAACATCGCCCTGGTTCTCGTCCATTATCCAAAGCTGATACGTGTAGGCGTTGGTGTCGTTTACGGGCAGATTTTTGAACGTCATATAGCCTGCCTGTTTCTGATCGCTCCAGACGATGTCACCCACGACCCCGGCAATTCCTTTAACATTGCCCGCCGCCCAAGTTGCCTTGATCGTATCGGTCGCGGCTTTTACCATCTCGTCACGCAGCTCAGTTGGAGTTAGAGCGCGAGGCGTTTCGACCGGCGGAACTTTTGCAATTTCGGGTGGTGATTGAACTCTGGTGAAATAAATATTGAGAACTAGCGCGATACAAGCAAGTGCGGCGGACGCCCAGCCTAGCCAGCCCAGCCATGAGCCAGAGGATCTTTCTTCACTGTCAGCGACATAGCTCTTATCGCCTTCAGCGGTTGTCGGCGGCCAGGCGACGGTTTGTTCGTTTTGTTCGACGACAAACGCATTAGCGTCAGCGATGATCTTAGACCTTAGGCTTGCGGGCATCGGCTCCTCATCCACAGCCATCATGCTTATCGCGGCAGCTGCCACTTCGAGCGAGTTAAACTCAAGCCCGGCGTTGCCCGAATCCATAGCGTCAAGCTGTGCTTGCTCCGCCTCGTCTAAGCCGTAAACGGCCTTTTTCGTCAGGAGGTCGAAGAATATGTCTTTTTGTTCTTCGTTCATATTGCCGCCTCCATCGAAATATTTGATCCGCCTAAACCCATATTTTGCCGCACGTGGAGCAAGCCCCGCCGTGCGTGTGTCTTTACCGTGCCGAGCGGCATACCCGTCGCGTCTGATATCTCCTGATGCGACATTCCCTGTACTATCGAGAGTCTCAAAACCTGCTGCTGCTCCGGCCGCAGACTCCTCATTGCCTCGGCCGCTTGTCCCGCCTCGACGCTGACCTGTATCGCTTTGTCGGCGCGGGTAAATGGCTCGAGCAATACATCGTCGAGCGAATCTGCCGAGATGCGGCGATTCGAATGCCTGATACGGTCGATCAGGCGTCGGCGGGCGATCATCGCGACAAACGTCGTCTCGGACGCCTTGGCTTCGTCAAAGCGGCCCGCATTTTTCCAAATATCGACAAAGATCTCCTGCACAGCATCCTCAGCATCATCCGAATTACGGAGCATTTTACGCGCGATCGACCACACGAGGCCGCCGTATTTATCCAGACAATCCTGGATCGCGTTGCGGTCGCCGTCAGAGATGCGTTGTAAGATTGCTTCAGTCACTACAAATTCGTTGAGGGTCGATTCGTTTTAATTAAAGCTACCTTATTTGAACGGATGTTGCCAATCCAAAGCCGCCCAAAGCATCCCTGCTGACCTCCCGCTGATAGATTTCGCGTGCTGGCAGAGATTGGATTCAGACAGGTTCTTTTAGGACGATTTTGTTTTTAAGAAAAACAAGAAAATAGAAAGTAAAGCAGAGGGAGATATTAACCATTTAACTCACTATTCAAACGGAATCACTGAGTATGGTGAAATTTGATACTACATAACGTCATTAAAAAAGAGACTTGTCATTTCGACAAGTCTCTTTTTCATCTATTTTGCTATTTCAGGCTACTCTTGCGACGTTTTCTGCCTGTGGGCCCTTGGGGCCGTTTGTTACCTCAAATTCCACTTCGTCCCCCTGGATCAAGGTCTTATAGCCGTCACCGCTGATGGCGCTGTAATGCACGAAAATATCCTGTTCGCCGGGCTGCTCGATAAATCCGTAGCCTTTGGCGTTGTTAAACCATTTGACCTTGCCGATAGCTTTTGACATCACTTTTGTAAATCCTCCTGAAACTTCCCATTCAAAATCCTGATCCGCTGCGGGCGGACAGAAAATAAAACTACAACCGCTGCCGTCATCTAAAACGCCGGCAAACGTGTGCAGTCGAAAAATCTATGTCGCACTAAATCTAACCAAAAGTTAGGTTGACCTTAAACTTCAAGATCTTCAGCCTTAAATAAATTGTGTTTGATAGACGAGAGGAAATTTAACCAAATAATGAGTTGGTGTCAAGACATTTTTGGGCAAATCGGCAAAATCGAGCGAAAATTGACATAAATACCGCAATAACCGAAGATAAAGCCATATTTTCCGCCCCTTTGGAACAAAAATTATGGCATCGGAATACGGCCAAGACAGTCTGCTTTCTTACAACGAATACCTCAAGGTCCCCGACCTACTTACGCTGCAGCGGACGCTCTCGGACCCTGTCAGCCACGACGAACTGCTCTTTATCATCATCCACCAGACGTACGAGCTGTGGTTCAAACAGATTCTGCATGAGCTCGACGCGACGGTAAAATGGCTCGATGAGGGGCGGATGTTTAGGGCAAATCACGCTCTTCGCGGTGTGGTGTCGATCGAGCGGATATTGGTAACGCAGATACACATTCTCGAATCCATGGCTCCGATCGGCTTTCTCGAGTTTCGCGACAAGCTCAATCCGGCGAGTGGTTTTCAGTCGATGCAGTTTCGCGAACTGGAGTTTTTGTCGGGTGCCAAGGATGAAAAGATACTTGCGACTTTTAAGCGGGATGAGTTTGCATACGAACGGCTGACGCGGCGTTTTAATGAGCCGTCGCTTGCCGATTCATTCTGGGCTCTCGTGTCGCGTAGTGGATTTGCGATTGAAACGCACGAAGACCGCGTTGCCGCGACGGTCGAGATACTCTCGCACCCTGAAAAACACGCCGAGCTTTACAATATGCAGGACCTGCTGATCGAGCATGACGAGCTGATCATCTCTTGGCGATACAACCACATCCTGATGGTCGAGCGGATGCTCGGCATGAAACGCGGCACCGGCGGCAGCGATGGCGTCGGCTATCTGATGACAACACTTAGCAAGAAATTTTTTCCGGAGATCTGGGAGGCGAGAACGCACCTGACGATATGAAACGGTATTTATCGATAGCTTTTATCCTGTTATTGTCGGCTACAGCGTTTGGCCAGAACATCCGCGTCACGATATTACACGTCAATGACGTCTATCAGTTCGCCCCGGTCGATGGCGGAACACGCGGCGGCCTTGCTCGGCTTTTGACGCTTAAGAAAGCGGAGCTCGCGAAAAATCCGAATATAATTTTCACGCTCGGCGGCGACACACTCTCGCCGTCGGTCGAAACGCGAACCTACAAGGGCGCTCAGATGATCGACGCTTGGAATGCGCTTGGCATTGATCTAGCAGTTTTTGGAAATCACGAATTCGACATCAAAACCCAAGAGCTACTCGACCGTATGAAAGAGTCGAAATTTACATGGCTCGGGGCAAATGTCGTCGAGGTAAAAACAGGCAAGATCTTTGCGAATACACCGCCCTATGTTGTGAAAGAGTTTGGCGGTGTAAAGATCGGTTTTATCGGGCTGCTGCTGCCCGAGACCAAGCAGACATCGTCGATGGACGATACGCTGACCGTCACCGATTATTGTTCGACGGCAAAAAAGATCGTCAAAGAGATGCGTAAAAAAGCCAAGGTCAACGCCGTCGTCGCCCTGACGCATCTTTTTATGTCGCAGGACAAACAGCTTGCAAAATGCGCCGACATCGATCTGATACTCGGCGGCCACGAACACACGCTGCTGCAATCGTCATCGAACCGCACGCCGATATTCAAGATGACGGCTGACGCCCGTGAGATGGGCAAATTTAACCTGAATTTTGACGCGGCGACCAAGAAGTTTGTCGGACTCGATTGGGAGATCGTGCCCGTCACGGACAAGATCGCCGACGCGCCGGAGTTTGCCCCCGTATTTGAAAAGTACAAACCTTTGCTGGAAAAGCTCGCGGTTAAGGTCGGAGCTACGGCTGTCCAGCTCGATGCGCTTTCGCAATCGAACCGGCAAAAGGAAACCAATATTGGTAATTTTATCGCTGACTCTTACCGCAACGCGGTTAACGCCGACATTGGTTTTGTGAACGGCGGTTCGATCCGTGCCGATATGACCTACGAACCCGGCCCGCTGACAAAACGCGATGTGCTGTCGATACTGCCGTTTAACAACCCGATCGTAAAAGTAGAGGTTTCGGGCAAACTGCTGTTGCAGATCATCGAGCACGGCGTCGCCCGCAGCGGCCCCGGCGAAGATAACGAGCCCGGCAGATTTCCGCAGATCAGCGGCCTGACATTTAGCTACGACCCGCGCAAACCCGCCGGCAAGCGTGTCGTCGAGGCATTTGTTTCCGGTAAAAGAGTGGTCGAAAGTACTAACTATACGATCGCCACGTCAGATTTTCTCGTCTCACGCGGCGGCGACGGCTACACGATGCTGAAAGA
>JBEBGA010000515.1:0-1723 GCA_040081695.1 Pyrinomonadaceae bacterium | reverse complement strand
GACCTACATAGCGGCGGCGGGCCTGAGCGGCGGCCAAACGATCATCTAGGCTCGCTTAAAACCTGGACAAACTTACGGGCTGCGAGCGAGAGCGTGCGGTCGGTGCGGTGGATGACGCCGACCGAGCGGATCCAGTGTTTTTCGGCGAGCTCGATGACGGCGAGCGTCCCTGCCTTTTGAGCTTCTTTTACTGCGGGTTCGGGCACGATAGCTAGGCCAAAACCAACCTCGACCGCACGTTTGATCGTCTCGATATTGTCAAACTCGGCAACCTTGGTTACCTCGACACTGTTTGATTTGAATACCTTGTCTATAGCTTTTCGCGTCGGCACATCCCGCTCGAAATGCACGAAATTTTCGCCGTTAATGTCCGTTACCTTTACCTTTTTCCGCCCCGCAAATTTGTGATCCGGCGGTGCAATTAACACGAGCAAATTGTCCGGCATCGGCGTAATGGTCAGCCCACGACGTGCCTCGGGAAAGGCGAGGACGCCGAGTTCGACCGTGCCGTTCAGCACATCCCGGACGACGCGGGTCGTTCGTGAATATTCGAGATCGATCTTGGCGGCAGGGAATTTTGTCATAAATTCGCGTACCTTTGACGGAAGCTCGTGCAGGCCAACGCTGTAAACCGTCGCGACCTTGACCGTGCCGCCGATCTTGCCGACTACGCCTCTGAGGCTTTCATTTAGGTGCTCGTATGCTTCGAGAACGTGTATGGACTCGCGGTAAAAGACCTCGCCTGCGGGCGTCAGCTTTACCTCGCGGCGGCCGCGGATGCGTTCGAGCAGTCGGCGTTTGAATTTTTCCTCAAGAGTTCGGATCTGCTGGCTTACGGCGGATTGCGTAATAAAATTACGCTCTGCGGCCAGCGAAAAGCTCTCGAGGTCGACAAGATCGCAAAAGACTTTCAGAGTTTCGATATGCATACTATTTAATAAGCGTAGCTATTTAATCGCCGCAATATTTTTCATTTTATCTTATCTGAAAATGTCCGTATCATAAAAAGCTCAGGATAAATGTTGCCGAAATACCGCATTCCCTTGTAGAATTGCGTTTCAAACAGCATTTAGTCGATCTCGGCGATAGACCTTTAGGATGGCGATCAAATTCTCCAAAACCTTCCTGCTGCGCAAGCTGCATCAGATCACGGGCATCGTCCCGCTGGGCATGTTTTTCTTTGTGCACATGTTCACAAACTCAAAGGCAATGAACGGTGCGGCGAGTTTTGATAAAGCGGTCGCGGAAATTCACGGCATCCCATATCTGCTGCTGATCGAGATCTTCGGAATATTTTTGCCTCTGCTTTTCCACTCGGTCTATGGCATTTTGATCTCGGCCGAGGCGAAGCCAAACGTGTTGAATTACGCCTACGGCCGTAACTGGTTTTACATTTTCCAGCGTACGACCGGTATCTTCCTGTTCTTTTTTATTCTTTTTCACTTGCTCCATTTTCGCTTTGGGCTGGTTCCGAGCCTGACATTAAAGCCCGTCGCGGGCTACGCCGACCAGGCATTCTCGATCGTTGCGGGCGATTTTCAGATCACTTGGGTGATGATCGTTTACGTTCTTGGTGTACTCGCTACAGCATGGCACTTGGCCTACGGATTCTTTTTGTTCGCAGTTGATTGGGGCATCGTTATAGGCGAGAAAGCTCAACAAATGACGCTCAAGGCATGTCTCGGGCTCGCATTGTTGCTCGCCGTTGTCGGTTTAAATGCTG
>JBEBGA010000159.1:0-6932 GCA_040081695.1 Pyrinomonadaceae bacterium | reverse complement strand
GTTTCGCGATGATAGCAAAAGCGGCGGCTTTTGACCCAAAGTATGCCGATTCCGCGTCGACGATAGCTTTGCAGATGATGGATGGGGATATCAGCCAAGTCCGTCGGTTGCTCGGCGACACGGCAGACACAAACGCGGCTTTGGCTAAGACCCTCGCTGCTCAAAAACGCTACGACGAGTCATTTGCATCGTGGTCACGGCTGAGTAGCGTTGATAAAACAACAACTTTCAAGGACGCGGGAATGTCGCTACTCTCAGTGGTTTCCGGGGCACAGAAAGTGCGGATCGCGGCAGCATTTACCGCAGACATTTTTGGTGAAAGCGGTGTAAGACCTGTGACCGGCCAGATCAGTAATGGCGGGTTTGAGGACGGCTTAAAGATGCGCGGGGCACAGGTATTTGAGTGGAACCTGGCAGAAGGGGTCGATCCGCAGATCGGGCTAAGTACGGCAGCGAAACGCTCGGGAAATTACAGTCTATGGTTGACGTTTGACTCGTTCGAATCTAAGGCTTTTCGCTCGATCTTTCAGACCGTCGCTGTTGTGCCGGGTGCAACTTACGAGCTTGAGGGCTTTTATCGGGCAGACATTAAATCCAAAGCGACGTTCAAATGGGAGGTCGTTGATGTGACCAATTCTACACGGATTGCGGTGAGTGATGATCTGGCTTTGGCCGGTGACTGGACTACGCTCCGAGTAAGATTTACTGTTCCCGAAACGACTGACGGCGTCATTATTCGTTTTATTCGTGAGGGTTGCGGCGTTGCAGCTTGTCCCGTTACCGGTAAGGTAGCTTTTGATGACCTTTCATTAAAGCAGCAATAAGATGAACGACAGCGTAGAAAAGATCGAAAAAACAAGTCTTATCGAAAACATCTCGTTGGGCGATAGATCGTCGCGTTTTAGCTCGGCTATCTTTTTTCTTTTGTGTGTTATCCCTGTTTTGACCACGATCTTGTTTGGCGGGGTCGATAACGCGACGTGGGTCATCGTCACCGTCTGCTGGGTAGCAATGATCTTGCTGTGGCTGATCGAGGCGTGGCGCGCAAAAGGGTTTATCTTTGACCCTAGCAGCTTGCAGTTGCCGCTGATCGGTTTGCTGTTAATAGGGTTGATCCAGCTTTTACCCTTGGGCACAGGTTCGGGCGATGCCACCCTCACTGTTCAAGCGGCTCGGTCGCTGACGCTTGACCCCTTTGGAACGCGATTTTTCCTCTCGCATCTCATTGTTTATATCGTTTTCTTTGCCGCTTGCCTGACCTTTATCAATAGCGAAAAGCGGCTCCGAAAAGTTGTCTTTTTGGTCGTGATCTTTGGTGCCGTGATGGCATTTATCGCCATACTACAAAGGCTTGCAAGCCCTGATCTGATCTACGGCCTGCGGGTTCCAAATCAAGCAGTAGCCTTTGGCCCGTTTATCAACCAGCACCACTTTGCGTCTTTTATGGAGATGACAGCAGGGGTGACGCTCGGGCTGATCTTCGGCCGATCCGGGCTACAGAGCAATAAGCTGCTACTGCTTATTTCACTGGCCATAATGACAGTCGCTGTCATTCTCACGGGCTCGCGCGGAGGTATGGTCGCCTTTATCGTCGTTATCGCGTTTGTGCTGGCGATCAACTTTATCGTATTAAAACGCAGTGGGTCCAATGATGACGTGGAGCATAGAACTTCATTGCAAAAAGGCCTCATCGCTGCCGGCGTGGGTGCGGCGATATTGCTCCTCATCGGTGCGGTTGTTTTCCTCGGCGGCGGGGACGCGCTGCTTCGTGGTGTGACCATGGACGTAGGCAAGGAAGACATAACTAACGGCCGGCTGCATTTTTGGTCGGTTGCTATTCAGATCTTTCTCGACCACCCGATACTCGGCGCCGGACTTGATGCTTTTGGGGTTGCCTTTACTAAGCACGACACTTGGCACGGCATTTTTCGCGTTGAACAGGCCCATAATGAATACCTGCAAATACTTGCCGAAACCGGCATCATCGGCTTTGGCTGCATCGCGGCATTTATCTATTTGTTGTTCAAAAAAGGTTTGCGCACAGTAGCAAGTGCCGGTAACGGATTTAGGCAAAGCGCTGCGATCGGTGCTTTGGCGGGGTGCTTTGGGATTTTGATCCACAGCTTTTTTGATTTTCCGCTGCGCACGGCGTCAAATGGATTTTTCTTTCTATTTCTCGTCGCTATTGCGACCGTATCGATAAAAACTGTCAACGTCGGCGACGCTCCTCGACGAAAAAGACGCCGCTCTACCTCACATTCACAGTGACATCTTTCTTGCCGCACGGCAGATCAAACCTCACTTGATATATACCCGCTTTTGCGCTTATCGATCGCAAGACAAATATAGCCCTCGATTTTACGCCTGCACTAACATCACGGCGAATTGAAACGTCATCAGGGCTGGACGAGATCGCTTTGATCGCGTCAAGATCGCCGCCGCCATCGACCCCCACGATAACTGCCAGATCTCCGCCCTTGGCAGAGAGTGTCATCACCTCTTCACTGATATCTATTACACAAGGTTTAGTTTCCCCAACTGGGTCAGTTAAAGCAGGAACGGTCCCTGACGACTCGGCCGTTTCCTTTGGCTTCTCGTCGGTCTGCTTTGGAGTTTCTTCCGGCGTCGGGGACGGCGTTGGTGAGACGGCGGGTTTTGTTTCTTCCGGCGTAGGCTCAGCTTTTACTTCGGGCGTCGGTGTGGTGTCAGGGGTAGGCGAAGCAACAGGCTCGACCTTAGCCGTCGTGGTTTCGGCTGCGGGTGCCGCAGGGTTTGGGCCGATCTTATCTGCTAGCCCGTCAATGTTACCATTCACCCGTTTGTAAAGCCCTTCGATCACGGTGTAACGAACTACATCCGGCCCGCCACTTTTATAGACTTTGATATAGGCGTCCAGAGCCTCGGCATCTTTCCCGGCGAGCGATAATGCCGCGCCTAGCCGCCACATGCTCGACCGCCACCAAGCACTGTCAGCGGGCAACACCCCAACCGCACGCTTGAGCCGTAAAACTGCATCGGACGAATTGTCCATCTGAAACGCAGCCCATCCGCTGATCTCTTCGATGCGTCCGCGCAGGATCGACGAAAGCGTTGCTCTGGCAACATCAGGCACTTGTATGTATTCGCCCTTAGACGCCGCCATAGCCCGGGCATCATAGAGCTCGCTTGCCATCACTGCAACTGACACATTTGGCACGTCGAGCCCCGCATCTACATTCGATGCCGCCGCCTTGGTCAGCTCTAATATCTTTGGCAACGCGACCTTTTTTTCAAGCAGCAGCGACGCCACAAATATCTGTCGATGGACACGCATCTTATCGTCACCGCGAATAAAGTCATCCGTGAGCTTTGCCGCCGCCTCTGCGTTTGGCTCCGCCGCATCAAGCGTTTGTTTTAGCTCCAACAATGCCGTCAATCTCACAGCGTTTTCCGGATCGTCAGCCGCCGTCGGGGCAAATATGCTGGCCCGTCGTTCGTACCCGACAAGCTCTGAAAAATTCTTGGATTCACGCGCGATACGTCCACCAAGCTTTGTTTGTATCAGCCCGTCTTTGATCGAAAAGTTTCGAGCCAGGCCGTCCGCCGCCTCGCGATAATAACCGGCGGCAAGCCTCGCCGCCGCCATCTCATATTCTACTGTGGGGAAATTACCGTATTGGCGCGCTTCGAGCATCGCCTTTTCTGCATTGGTGGGACGGCCTTGAATGAGCAGTCCGCGAGCCAAGGCCAGATGCGACCAAATAAAACGCGGATCCGCTGCGATCGCCTTACTTGCGAGATCCACCGCCTTGTCCCCATCTTTGTTTGCCGCATACCAATATGCCGCACTCGCGAGCAGTATGACATTGCCGGGATTTGCTTCGAGCGATTTCGCAAGTTCTGCTTCGGCGTCCGCTTTTTTGCCGGAGTCAAACAAAGCGAGAATTAGTCCGGTTTGGGCAGGAACATTGTCGGTTTCTTTTGCGAGAATTTCGCGATACAGCGTTACAGCCTCGTCCGCTTTGCCGGTCGCTCGGCTCATTTCGGCCAGTCCGCGTCGTCCCGTCAACGAGTCGGGATCAAGTTCCAAAGCCTTTGCATATGCCGCCGCCGCATCTTCTAATTGAAAATCGATCCGGTTCGCAAGGCCCAGCGTCTGATACGCCGCCGCAGAATTTGGCGCAAAGGCGATCACCTTGCCCGCAATTCGTTTAGCCTCTGTGCCGTTCTCGATGCTCATGTAAAATGCAGCGATATCGAGCATCTGTGCGGCGTTTTCGACAGCCTTTTCCTCAAGAATCTTTATGATGTCAATGGCCTCAGCCGGCTTACCGCGAAAAAAGAGATTCGCTCCGATCTTTGAAAGAGTGTCGGTCCAAAGCTTTTCTCCGATAGGTTTTGGCGCGTCGGTAACGGCAGCTTTGAAAAATACGATCGCGGCATCGAGGTCTTTGGCGTCGATCTTCTCATTGCCAAGAGCACCTCTCGCCGTCGCGATCATCTCAATAGCCTCGCCGCGTCTTGTTGATTTAGGATATGTCTCGTTAAATTTTTGCAGAGCCTTGACCCGCTCCGCTGCGCCTTCGATTGCTGCGGCTTTATCCCAAGCGGTCTTTTCATCAGGCTTTTTTGTGGGTGTTGCCGTTGGCTTTGGTTTCGGTTTTAGAGGTGTAGATTTTGGTTTTGCGGCTTGGGAAAATGCTGAAAATGACAGCAGCAAAAATAGAAAAATGGTCGTCAGAAATCTCATAAAAACGTTTTAATACTCGCCACCGGTGTAAAAATAATACCACGAAATTGCCTTTCGGCTTCGCCCGCCGTATCCTCGCATCTATGACCGAACTCGATCAGGTATGGTCCCAAATGCTCACCGACTCCGCCGAAAAGGCAGACGCGACTGGCCGCGAACACGTCGCGGAATACCTTCGGCTGCGTGCGACCAACGACGCGATCCGCCGCAGCGGCGTCGGCTGGCTCTTTAATACCGTGATCGAGATCGCCGGGCCCGCGATGGCCGGCCACAATCCCGTCAACATCGAGCGCGAAGAGCCGCATAGTTTCTCTCGCGGCAATTCGACCATGACCGGTGCCGTGCTCCGTATGCGTCAAGGGGTAAGATGTATGACGGTCGAGGCGGGTTGGGCGCGAGTTCCCCGCGACGGCATTATGCAAAAAGGTGCACTCGCCTACGCCCGCATCGCCCATTTTGGTATGCCAAAACACACCGCCGAGATCCGGCTCGTCCACGGCGAAGACCTGCCCGCCTGGCTTGACGCCGCCGACACCGCCATCGACAGCGGCCATCTGCGTCACCATTTTGAGATCTTCATTGGCGCATGACCGCTGGTTTTGTTTCATGGGCAGATGTGAGGTAACATTGTAAGTTGACCTTGAATAACGGGAGACATTCGAAACAGTGATACCAGATCTTGATAAATTGATAGAGTTACAAGTTACCGACACCAACCTCCGCAGGTTGAAAAAGTCGATAGAAACAGCAGAACATAGGCGTGCAGAGATCGAACAAGAGTTTGAACAGCACGCCTTTTCTATTCGAGAGATACAAAACCGACGCGACACGCTAAACGCAAAACGTGCCGACGCCGAAAAACAGATCGCCGAAAACAAGACATATCTCGAGCGTGCAGAGCGCAACCTAAAACACGCCCAAAACTCAAAAGAATATGAGACCGCGATGCGCGAAACCGACGCTTTGCAAAAGCAGATCGGGGCGTTTGAGACCCAGATCGTCGAGGTCATGGAAGAGGTCGAGGGCGTCGAAAAAGAGTTGACCGAACGTGCCGACGAGATCAACACGCTCGACAGCAAACGCGAAGAAGCTCTAAAAGAATTTGACGGTGAGATCGCCGGTCATAAAAAGGAGTTCGCAGCCGAGACAGCACACCGCGAGACAGCATTTGCGACCCTGCCCGACCGGCTTGCGTCCATTTACAACCGTTTAGCCCAACGCAGCCGCGACGGCATCGCCGTGGCAGAGGTCGTCAACGGTTCGTGCAGCGCGTGTTATGTATTGCTTCGCCCGCAGGTACAGGTCAACGTCAAAAAGGGCGACGAGATCATCACCTGTGAAAACTGCACGCGCATCCTGTACATCAAAGGCCGCGAAGCCGAAGCGTCAGCTTAGTCAGAACCACCTGCGTAAGCGGGTGGCTTCTTTCTTTTTTGTTAAAAAGCAGCGTTCTCTCTGAGGTAAACATTATGAAAAGACATCTTTCCATAACCTTTGTCCTTTTATTCCTTGCGCTTCCCGCGTCTGCTCAAAAGACCAACGATGCGATCCAAAAACAGATCAAATCGCTCAAGGCCGAAAAGAATATCATGGTGATCGTTGACGGCGGCAGCACAAAGATCATGGCCATCAGTGATAACTTTGCCGACTCTGAGACAAAAGCTGCCGGCATCCAGGCGATGAATTTCGCCATGGCTTTTAACTACGCTGGCACCACGCTTACCGCAGCTCCCGAGACCATTAATTTGACGTTTTGGGTGATGATAAAAAAACCTGTATTCGCTGCGGCCCACGGATGGAAAGCCACGATCGGCACCGAAACCCTCGACCTCGGCGACGCCCGCTACGTCGCTAAATCCGGCGACAATATGGAGTATCTAAACTTCAAAATAAAACGCGACGACCTAACCAAGATCGCGGGTTCCACCGGCAAGATCACTCTCGGAACGGCAAGTTTCACCCTCACCCCTTTGCATCTTACACTGCTAAAAAACGTGATCGCGATTTCTGACAATAAATAGCTTATTTCGTCCACTCGTCGGCCGTGTGGACATCGACCTTGACCGGAACTTTTGAGACAAATTCGGCACCGGCACGGAGCATTGCGGATTCGAGCGTCGCGGCGGTCTGGTCAGCATCTGCCGCATCACACTCGACGACGATCTCGTCGTGGACGATGTTTACGAGCTTTGCCGATGTATCC
>JBEBGA010000158.1:0-6935 GCA_040081695.1 Pyrinomonadaceae bacterium | reverse complement strand
ATCTCACGCTGGCTGACCTTGTCAAACGTATCGGCTGCCGTGTGATGATAATTAAAATACGACTGTTGATTAAACCAAGGAGCAAACGACGGTACTCCGCGTTGCGTCAACGGACCAATGTCAGCCCCGACACCGCCAGCTTGAAATTGCACCTGTGCCGCTCCTTGAGCAGTCAATACTTTCGATATTGGAGCGAAATATCCTGCCATTTCAGGTTTGCCGGTAAAGTAAAACCCAAGTGGATGCGAAGCCCCAAGGTCGGACTCGAGTGCGGCAAAATGATTCGCGATGTTCTTTTCCTGTTCTGCCAAATAGGCAGCAGAACCGCGCCCGCCGTTTTCTTCGTTCATCCATGCTATAAAACGGATCGTGCGTTTCGGTTTGAGCCCAAGCTGCTTTATCAGTGCTGGAACGGACATCGCTACAGCAATACCTGCACCATCATCGATCGCACCGTCACCGAGATCCCACGAATCAAGATGCCCCGAAACGATAACGATCTCGTCGGGCTTTTCAGTTCCCTTTAGATCCGCAATGACGTTAAAACTTGGTGCCTCGGGAAGTGTCTGTGGCGTCAGTGTGAGCTTGATCTTTACCCTGCCTGTTGCGGCAAGCCATGCGATCTTTTCGGCATCCTCGTATGAAACTGCCGCACCGGGTATTTTCGTCACGCCCTCCGCATAACCCATCGAACCCGTATGCACCAGCCTATTTTGCGAACCGCCCGCCGACCTGACCAAAACACCAACGGCTCCCAACCGAGCCGCCGCCATCGCGCCTCCAAATCGATATTGCACCGCCTGTCCATAAGCGGCTCCGCCAAACCCACTCGCTTGCAGCTCTCGATCAAATTTGTAGTTGAACAGCACGATCTTTCCGGCGACCTTATCGCGTCCGAGCCTTGCGAGCTCATCAAAGTCATTTACAACGACGATCTCAGCCATCAGGCCTTCCGCCGGCGTCGCAATACTGCCGCCGAGTGCTGCAAGAAAAACCTTTTGCGTTGTACCGGGGGCCATTCCGTCCCATTCGATAAGTTCGGCTCGTTCTTCGCCGCGAACCCAATGCGGGACCATGCACGGTTGCAGCCTGACATCGAGTCCTAGCTTTCGCATCTGTTCGGCAACCCACTGCACCGAACGCTCTGCCTGCAGTGAGCCTGACAGACGTGCTCCGATGTTATTTGAGAGATAGCCAGTCTGTTTGTAAGCGTAATCGCTCTTGACTGCAGCCTGCTGCAGCCGCTGCATATCGGCGATCGTCGCATCGCTGTAAAGTACGGGCGTCGGGGCAACGGTCTGACCGAAATCGGAGAAAACAGAGACGAATACGATAAAAAATAAAAGATGCAGTTTCATAGGTGTTATCTTAGCGAAATCGTTCCGGTCTTACGAGGTAATGTGCAATAATGTTTCTGTTCAACACATCTTAGATCACAGGAATCGCTTATGAAACGCACATTATCCGTCCTTGTTCTCGTCATCGCTGCGGCCTTTGCCGCACAGGCTCAGATCACTTTTAACGTCAACGATCTCATCAATCTTAAACGCGTCGGCGATCCGCAGGTTTCGCCGGATGGTAAGTGGATCGCATATACGGTCGGCACAGTTGATAAAGCCGCAAATCGAACCGTCACGCAGATCCACATGATGGCGAATGACGGCAGTAGCAAGAAGCAGATCACTAACGCCACCGGATCAAGCAGCAGCCCGCGTTGGTCGCCGGATGGCAAGTGGCTCGCATTTACGACCGGCGGACAGATCTGGACGATGAAGCCGGACGGTTCGGACCGGAAACAGGTCACAAAACTCTCCAGCGGTGCCGGACAGCCCGTGTGGTCTGCCGACGGCAAATGGATCGCGTTCAGCTCGGACGTTTATCCGGAATGTAAAGATGATGCTTGTAATGAGGCCGAGGACGAAAAAGCGGATAAGAGCAAGGTTAAGGCCCATGTCACCGACCGCCTCCTTTTCAAACACTGGGTCGAATGGCGTGACCGCAAACGTACCCACGTTTTTGTCGTTTCAAGCAACGGCGGCACTGCCAGAGATGTGACTCCCGGTGATTTTGATTCCCCGCCGTACGGGGCGGCAACAGGTATTGATTATGCGTTCTCGCCCGACGGATCGAGCATTGTTTATCTGCGTAATCCTGATAAGGTCGAGGCCACATCAACCAACAGCGACATTTACATTCAGTCACTCGGCGGCGGCGGCGTTAAGAACATCACCGCAAATATGAAAGGCTACGATGCCGGCCCTGTTTACACGCCCGACGGCAAATATCTGCTGTTCCGTTCGCAGGAACGAGCAACATTTGAAGCCGACCGCTGGCGAATAATGCGCTACAACCCGCAAAGCGGCGAGATCGTGGAGCTTACACGCGGTTTCGATCAACAGGCAGATGACATCGTTGTTTCACCCGATGGCAAGACAATTTATTTCACAGCTGGCGAGCGCGGCAAATCGCCGATTTTTAGTGTTCCCGTAGAGCCTGATTTTCGGCTAAAGATCGCAACTCACGTGAAAAAGGTTGTCGACGGTGTCTTTGCCAGCAATCTTAATGTCACGGCTGATGGCAAGTTGGTCTTTGCGGCAAACTCGATGAGTACGCCGGCCGAGATCATGGCTGCGACAACCAGCGGCGGAGCGGTCACGGCTCTTACAACGATCAACAACGATTCACTCGCCTCATTTGGTTTGCGGCGGCCCGAGGAAATGGATTGGAAAGGTGGACTCGGGGCCAATGTTCACGGATTTTTGTTAAAGCCCGCAAAATTCGACCCTGCGAAAAAATATCCGCTAATCGTTCTAATACACGGAGGGCCGCAGGGTGCTTGGAGCGATAATTGGGGTTACCGATGGAATCCGCAGATCTTTGCAAATCAAGGCTATGTCGTATTTTTGCCGAACCCGCGCGGTTCGACCGGCTATGGCCAGAAATTTGTTGATGAGATCTCGGGAGATTGGGGCGGCAAGGCGTATACCGACATTATGAACGGTGTCGCCGAGGTGATCAAAAAGCCCTTCATCGACAAAACGCGTATCGGTGCGGCAGGCGCAAGTTATGGCGGATACATGGTCGATTGGCTGCTCGGGCACAACAATGATCCGAGATTTAAGTTCAAAGCGTTCGTCTCACATGCCGGTGTTTATAACCTTGAAAGCATGGCCACCGCGACCGAAGAGCTATGGTTTGTAAACTGGGAATTCAAAGGCATGCCGTGGCAAAGCCGTCTGCAGTACGAGAAATGGTCGCCAAATCGTTTTGCCAACAATTTTGCAACGCCGACACTTGTTACCGCCGGCGAGCTTGATTACCGTGTGCCTTACGACCAGAGTTTGCAGCTTTACACCACGCTCCAGCTAAAGGGCGTTGATTCCAAGCTGATAATGTTCCCTGACGAAGGCCACTGGATCCTCAAGCCGCAGAATTCGGAATTTTGGTATAACAACGTTAATGATTGGTTCAAGAAATACCTGAAACCATAAAACTATATGAGATCTTTTAGATATGTTTCATTTTCAGCCGCAATACTATTTATTGCGGCTTTTTCCTCATTTGCACAGTTCGGCAAACAGGAGTTTACTAGGGTACAGACCTTTGACGTCCGTCACTACAGCGTCAGAGCGAGCTTTGACCGCACGAACAAAAAGGTTTTAGGCGATACAACTATCTCCTTGTCACCGTTAAAAGCTGGTCTAAACACAGTCGAGCTAGACGCGGTGGATATGTCATTCGAATCCATCAATGTAGATGGAAAGACCGCTAAATTCAAAATAGCTGATGGCAAAGTCGTCGTGACACTTAATAAGTCATACGGCCCATCCGAAATTATTTCGATTCGTTTTAGATATACCGCCTCGCCAAAAAAAGGCGTGTATTTTGTAGATGCCGAGAGTGGCCGAAACGGTCATTCATCACAGATCTGGACTCAGGGCGAACCCGACGAAGCTCGACATTGGATACCTTCGTACGATTTCCCAAGCGATAAAGCAACGACCGAGCAATATTTGACCGTTGAGAAAGATGAGACGGCAATCGGCAATGGGGAACTTATCAGCAAAGACCAAAACGCCGACGGCACCGTCACCTGGCATTACCGTATGCCTGTTCCGCATTCGACATATCTGATCTCATTTGTCATTGGAAAATATACACGTGTTGACGATAAATATGGCGACGTGCCGCTCGGGTTTTATGTCTATCCAGGCCGTGAGGAAACGGCTAAACGTGCGTTTGGCGACACCGCAAAAATGATGGCAGTTTTTGAAGAGCTGACCGGCGTAAAATTTCCTTACAACAAATACGATCAGACGATTGTCGCCAAATTTCAATTTGGCGGCATGGAAAATATCACCGCAACGACGATGTCGGATAACGAAATCTTTTTTTCGGATTTTGATTTCGGAAAAGCTATCGTCACCGACCTCGTCTCGCACGAGCTTGCCCACTCGTGGTTTGGTAACCTCGTAACCTGCCGCAATTGGGCCGAGCTTTGGCTAAACGAAGGCTTTGCAACGTACATGGAAGCCGCATATCGAGAAAAGGCATTTGGCCGCGAAGACTACCTTGCCAAAGTGAGATCAGACGCCGGCGATTTTCTTGTTGATGATTCTATCAACCGCAAGCGTCACGGCTTGTATAATCGACGTGCAGACGACGTCAATGCCCTTTTCGACAACGCCGCGATCACGTATAACAAAGGCGGGGCCGTGCTGCACATGCTCCGCGAACAAGTCGGAACTGACAATTTTTGGAAAGCGGTCAATATCTATCTAAACCGCCACAAGCTCGCCAGCGTCGAGACCACCGACCTCAAACGTGCGATGGAAGAAACATCCGGCCAAGACCTCGGCTGGTTCTTTGACCAATGGATCTATGGCATTAGCGCTCCAAAATTGACGGTAAAACCGGTTTACAGCACACGAACGAAAACGCTAAAGCTGACCATCACCCAAACACAAAAGCCGGAAGCTCTGGTCACTTCCGCTTTTCGTATGCCAATGGATATCGAGATCACCGCCGGACGAAACACCTCTACAAAGCCCATAACAGTCACAAAGCGAATCGAAACGATCACGATCCCGTCGGCATCAAAACCATCTGAGATCAGCCTAGATCCAAACGACAAGGTCATCCTCAAAACCGTCAAGATGCTGCCGATCACGGTCGTTCGCTGACCTTGGTCCATGTTGGTCCACCTGGTCCGGACCGGACCAAGAATGAAAAAACCGTCTACCAAACAAAAAAGTTCCGCCAATTGCTTGGCGGAACTTTTCTCTTTGAGAAGACCGGATGTCTGCTTCAAGTGTTGAAACACGATAGGCGAAGCACATCGAAAATCGCACCTGTTCGGGCTTGATCCCTACCTGTAACTTCTTTGCCACACCTACGAGGTTAGCTGACGGGCTAGGAACGAAAGATTATCCCTGCATCTCACGAGATGCTTCGCCCCCGTTCTCACAACAAAATGTGAGACATTGGTTCCCCCGCTCTCGACTCATGTCGAAATTCGGTGATCAGGTTTTCAACATTGAAATAGTAACACCACTTAGGGCCTATTTCAAGAGTTATGATGCGCG
Source organism: Pyrinomonadaceae bacterium (assembly GCA_040081695.1). GTDB lineage: Bacteria > Acidobacteriota > Blastocatellia > Pyrinomonadales > Pyrinomonadaceae > OLB17. The sequence continues at coordinate 1,350 of JBEBGA010000158.1, read as the reverse complement.
GTGTAGGAAAAAAGTTGGGTAAATCGAAAATATTTATCGAGCCGGATAAATTTGGTACAAAAGCAGGTACACGACCACGCCCGTCAGCGACACATATAGCCATATCGGATAGACCAAGCTCGCCAGCTTTCGATGCTTGTCATACATACCTTTCAAACCGCGCCGAATCGTAATAATGATGAATGGGCCGATCAAAGCCGCGAGTATCGTGTGCGAGGTAAGAATTGTGAAATAAATGGGGCGTATCAGCCCTTCGCCGGTAAACTTTGTCGGTCCGAGGCCAAAATAATATGTCCTGATCGCATGATGGGTCAGGTAGCCAACTAGGAAAAGAGCGGAAACTGAACTCGCGGCTAGCATACAAAACCGGTGACGGTGAATCTGCCGCCGCATTATGAAATAGAAACCAACCATCAAAAAAACGCTGCTCAAAGCGTTCAGCGATGCATTGAGGTGCGGAAATATGTGCAGTAAGTCCATTATTTCCAAAAGCCTAACAAGATAAATAGCACGATCCAAAGCCCGCCCATAAAATGCCAGTACCACCCGACGACCTGTGCCAGCGTCGTGCGTCTCGCGATGCTGTTGGCATTCTCAATCGGATGCCAAACCCGCAACAGGATAGCTCCGAGAGCCGCTATACCGCCGAGAACGTGTACCGCATGCACCGCCGTCATGATATAGAAAAAACCAGCGTAGGGATTGCTCGCCATATACATACCGAGATTGACGAGTGCTAGCCAGGATAGTAACTGAGAAGAAATAAACGCCGCACCGAGCACGGTTGTTACGGCCAACCATTTCTTAGCCGCCGCTTGCTCACTTCGCTCAACTGCGAGTTTGCCAAGGTGATAAGTGATGCTGCTCGCGATAATTATTGCTGTGCTGACCCAAACCTGGATAGGAAGCGCAAATGGCTGCCATTCGGCAACCCCGTTTGTTGCGATGACAACATATGCAGCGATCAGCCCGCCAAACGTCATCAGCACGACGACCAATAAAAAACCTGTCAGGATGCGTGATTTATTTGGTACGAATGGCTCTGGCCGTACGCGGTCGTCGTTTTTGGGCCCATCGCCTCCTCCGCCCGGATCACGGCCATCGCCGCCGTCCGGAGGGCCCGAACCGATAGATGTCCCGGTTTGGCGAACCTTTGGTTCGGGGATATCGTCGATAATGTCAGCGGTTCCGATCTCCATACAATTAGCGCTTGTCGGCGACCATTAAAATAAAGAGCAGCGGCAGATAAATGACCGAGGCTAGCAAAAGCCGCTTCGCCATCTCGTTGGTCTTCGAGCGAGCGGATTGGATACTGACTACCAAAAACAGCACACCCAAAATACACGCCCC
>JBEBGA010000157.1:0-6949 GCA_040081695.1 Pyrinomonadaceae bacterium | reverse complement strand
GTTAGTTACTCTTCAGGGCCATTTCGACCGCACGGCGCGGGTCGATGACGCCCCAGCCTTGGCGGTCGACTTCGTAATGGGGCAGACGTTCGGCGGTCGAGATGAGGATACGTTTGATGTCAGACGGCGTGAGGTTAGGATTAGCTTCGAGCATCTGAGCGGCGACCGATGATACGATCGGAGCCGAGAACGATGTGCCGTCAACGTATTTGTAGTGTTTGGTAATCACGTTTTCGCGACGGAGTTTGAGCGTAATGATCTGGCGTATGCTGTGAACGGGACGGTCAAGAGCCGCGTCAAGCTCAGGGTCGATACCTTTGTTTTCGCGAATGATTGAGTGCAGCTCCGCGTCGGCACTCTTATCGAGTTTATCAAGCAGCTCGGCCTGTTGAGCCGTCGGCGTGTTAGGCAAGATCGGTGCCGGAACCCAGATCGACGACGCGATGACCTCGGGTTTTTGCAGCCCGTCGATCGTCGGCCCGTATGACGATCGGTACATGCCGCGTCGGGCACGATTTATCGAATTGTTGTCATCCAGACCACCAACCGCGATGCACGACGGCGAACTTGCTGGCGGCACGACCGGATGATTTGGCAGATGCCCGGCGTTGCCAACGGCACATACGACAACGATCCCGGCCGCCGAACAAGCCTCTACCGCTTGCGACAAAGGATCGTGCAGATAGCTCTGCTCATCGTCACCACCCGCTGAGATGTTTACGATGCGGATATCATATTTCTCGCGATTCGTGAGCACCCATTCGAGCCCATCCTGGATATTTTGATCCGTAATGCGGCCCGTTTCGGCGAGTTTTACCAACACGACATCGGCATCAGGTGCGATGCCGCGATAAAATCCGTTTGATAATGAACCGTTGCCCGCGGCGACGACCGAGGTCATCATGCCATGCCAGCTCGCGACGTCCGGTTCAAAAAGCGACGACGTATCACCCTCTTCATCAAGCATGTTGCGGTAAGCTTGAATGCGGCCCTGCAGATCGACGTGCGGATAAAAGCCCGAATCGAGAAACGCGATCGTCACGCCCTTGCCTGTAAACCGCTCGTCGGCGTCGAGCCGCAGCGGCGTTGACAGCACATGCGAGCCGTCCTTTTGCATCGCCGCGTCTTTGATGATCTGATCCTTGGCTCTTTCAAACAAACGCGAACAGCGTCCGCAAACCTCGCTTATTTCGCCGGTGTCAGGAGCATTTGCACGGATGAGTTTTTGAATATCTGCGGGCAGCGAATCGAGATCGACAAAACCGTCGCGCGGCAACCGCGCGCAGACCGGACACACCTCACCTCCGGCCGCCAGATCTGAAACGGCGGCCTTACTGCCCGATAAAATTGATTCCTGAGGAGTCATCGCTGGGTTTCAAGTTTTTCATATACAACAGTTAAAATCAATTTCATCTATGGAGCGTAAAAAGATCGGCCTTGCACTTTCCGGCGGCGGCGCACGCGGCTTTGCCCACATCGGTGTTTTGAAGGTGCTGGCCGAGAACGACATCCGTGTCGATATGGTCGCGGGCACATCTGCCGGGTCGATCGTCGGCGCGGCTCTGGCGTCAGGGATGTCGGTCGATGAGATCGAGGCAATGGCCGCCGCGACGCGCTTTCGACGGATCTTGCGGCCGTCGCTATCATTCGGCGGCTTGTTCTCAAACGCCCCGCTAGGGAGTTTTTTAGAAAGGCATCTGCCCTGCAGACAATTTGAGGACCTCGCTATCCCGTTTGCTGCGGTCGCCTACGATCCTGCAAAAGGCGAAACGGTGATCCTCAAAGACACTGGCGATCTGATAACGGCCATTCGTGCAAGTTGTGCGGTGCCGGGGCTATTTGCTCCGGTCAAAGACGCTGACGGACGGCGGCTCGTCGATGGCGGCGTAACGATGGTGATGCCGGTCGACATCGTTCGCGAAATGGGTGCGGACATCGTTATCGCGGTCGATGTGCTGACCTGTGGCGAGCGTTTTGAATCAACGGCAACGAACGGCCTGTCGATCGGCATCCGGTCGGTCTTGGCATTGATAAGAGCAACTTCACTGCATCAGCACCACCATGCCGACATTGTAATAGTTCCGCAGATCGCACACCTCAGGCCCGACCAGATCGGCGAACGAGACGAATTTATCGAGCTTGGCGAGCAAGCCGCTCGATCACAGATCGATGCGATAAAAAGTCTTTTAGATCTCGGCTAGTAAAACTGCCACCTGCCCGCTTGCAACCGCGCGTCTAACGGTGCATCATAAACGCTGTTAATCCTGCTCTCGCACATCAACGGTGATGTGCCCACGACTAGCGTAAAGTTTTGGCGTGTTTTGGATGGTTCGAGGGTCGGCTGGTATTTGGTATTAAAAGCAGCTCATTTATGAGCTAAAACGCGATCTATACGGACTCAGAACCGATTTTCCGATAAAGCCACGATCACGTCCTGCTTGTTTTTGTTCCCCTTTGGGAAAAGGTAGATATTTATTATGTCAATGAAACTTTATGTTGGTAATCTCTCATTTCAATCCGGTAGCCAGGATCTCGAAGAGCTTTTTGCTTCGATCGGAGCTGTCGAATCAGCAACTGTAGTCGAGGACCGCGAAACCGGCCGCTCACGCGGTTTTGGTTTTGTCGAAATGGCTAATCAGGAAGATGGCGAAAAAGCTATCGCCGAACTAAACGGCACTGAATTTGCCGGCCGTGAGATCAAAGTCAACGAAGCCAAACCACGCGAAGATCGCGGTGGTCGCGGCGGCGGCGGCGGCTACGGCGGAGGCGGCGGACGCTGGTAGCTTGAGCGTCAGAAATTAGAAAAGCCCGAAACTTTTAATAGTTTCGGGCTTTTTACGTTCAAGGTTTACGTGTCCGTTTTGGCGGAGATTTTTGAGCGGGTTGTTTCGGGGCAAAGGAGTTTGCTGCGTCGGTGTTGCCGCCGCTGCCCTTGATCTCAAAAACCAGATCGCGGGCGATCTTGCCGTCGATAAATATATCAACACGATATTTTCCAGGAGTCCATTTACCCTCGGGCGTGCCGGTAAAATTTACGCGGTTTTGACCCTCTTTCATTGTGTAGCTGGCAGTCACGACCTTGGTGTCGGGCTTTACGCCGCTGACGCTGACGGCGACAAAATTCATCTTAACGGTCACCTTTGCGGCCGTATCGAGCATCACGACGCAGTAGATCGGGATGTCGCCGGTCGAAAATTCGCTCACCTGTTCGCCCGCCTTGCCTTTGCCGTCGTCCTTGGCGAGATAAAGTTCTTCAACGCCCGGTGCGGGTACGGAATCGCCCTGAGGAAACGCCCCAATGGACAACATCAAGCAAAATAGGATCGTGTATAAGAATTTCACGCTGCTTACTCTCCAAAAATAGCTAGCTATTTGAACCGTTTAGACCTGTTTTAGTTGCTTTTGGCGCAAATAATTAATTTGCCGCAGGCGATGATATAATCTCGGCATCTGATGCGATTTGTCTTTACACGGCGGTTCTATATTTTGGTCGCGGCGGGCCTCGTGCCACTCGGCTTGGCGTGGACGTTTCCGTCGCTGAAATATGCTGTGATCGGCTATGACATTTTGCTGATAGCGGCAGCTATTGTTGATTATTTTGCCAGCCGCAACCTGCCTGAGGAATTTGTCATCAAGCGTGAGTTTGACCGTCGCTTTGCGATCGGCGATGCGGCAAAGGTCAGCCTCGTCATCGACAACGCGAGCGCTCGTGACGTGCGCGTCATTGTCAAAGACGAGTACCCACCGGAAATGACACTCAACGAAGCACGCGAAGCCGAGTTTAACGTTGCCGCCCAATCTACCGCCGAATTTTACTATCACGTCACACCCCACAGACGCGGTGCATACGCGTTTGGCCGCATTGCGGTACGTCATTTGTCGCGGCTTGGACTTGTTTGGTGCCAGGACCAACTCGGCGAACCGCAAACGGTAAAGGTCTATCCGAATATGCGACGTGCCCGCGAGATGGAACTCAAAGCGCTCGGTGCCCGTTCGTTTTTGGCGATCCAGCGTCGTGCCGTCAGACGCGGTGAGGGGCGCGAGTTTGAATCGATGCGTGATTATGTTCGCGGCGACGAGCTGCGGCATATCTCTTGGACCGCAACAGCGAGGCGTGGAAAATTAACGACCCGCCAATATCAGATCGAACGCGACCAGACCGTAATGATCGCCATAGACGCCGGACGCCTGATGACCGGACGCATCGGCGACGAGACTAAATTTGATACTGCGATCCACGCCTCTTTGGCATTGATGTCGGCAAGTGCCCGTGCGGGCGACAACTGCGGCCTCGTCGTTTTTGGACGGCGCATCCGCAAATTTCTGCCGCCAAAACGCGGGCTCGAACACATCGACGCCGTGCTCGAATCGCTCCACGACCTTGAACCCGAGCTGATCGAACCGTCTTACGCACGGGCATTTCAGTTCATCGCATCGAATACTAAAAAGCGTTCCTTCGTCGTGATCCTGACCGATCTGGTCGATAAGGACAGCTCAAAAGAGCTGATAAATTCGCTCAAGCTGCTGCGTCCGCGACACCTGCCGCTTGTCGCCACGATCGGCGACCGCGACCTGAACGCCGCCGTCGGCCACGCCCCAAACGACATCAAAGAAGTTTTCACGCAATCCGCCGCCGAAGAGATCATTCATCAACGCGGATCGGCCCTGCGGCTCGTCGAGACGCTCGGCGGCCTCGCCCTGGATGTTACCGCTCAGACACTCGCCCCAAAGCTGCTCGAAAGCTATCTAAAGGTCAAAGAACGCGGGCTGCTATGACAAGAAAATATCAAGTCACCGTAAAGCAAAAAACAGTCGGACACCCCCAAAAATAGTTTTCCATAAAAAATCTTGCTGTTTTTAGCAAGATTTTCTATCCCCTCACGTTCAACTTACGAAACCGAAACAACGCCGCGTTGGCGTAACCTGCTTGAGCAACAGGCGGGCACGGAACTTTATTGCCCGGCGACAGGAAAAGCGACTAACTGTCCCCGATACGAGAGTTAGGACGGCCCATTAAAGGCCTGAATAAAAGTAGAACCGGCCGCTTTGTGCGGCCATGAACTAAGGAGAAGAAAATGAAATTCAGCTATAAGAAAATTATTTCAGGGGTCGCGTCAACAACAGTCGCCGTGCTCCTCACCATCACAACAAGCTCGCTTGCCACGACCGCTCAGACGCCCGCAACAACGGACAGCACCGGAGCATCGACCGCACCCGTTCGTGCCGCATCCGACAACGACACATGGAAAGGTTTTTACGTCGGCGCATACAGCGGCGGCGGTTTTAACCGGTCAAATGTCGCGACATCGACCGTGTTTTCATCCACCGGATATTTTCAGCAAACTAGCGTGAACGCGATCAACGCCGCAGGCGTCCAACAGGTCAAACCAAACGGTTTTACCGGCGGAGGAACATTTGGCTACAACTATCAATCCGGCGCATTGGTCGTCGGGGCAGAATTGGACTTTGGGGCGATGAACGCAAATAAAGGCGTTTCATCAAGTGGAACGTACCCCTGCTGCGGTACCGCTAGATTTACGATCAACCAGGCGACAAAGACCCGCTGGCTGATGACGGTGCGTCCGCGTGTCGGCGTCGCTGTCGGTAACGCGATGATCTACGGCACCGGCGGTTTGGCTGTTACGGATGTAAATTACGCCGCGACGTTTACCGATACATACGGCAACGCGACTGAGAGTGCTGCTTTCAAAAAGAACAAAGCTGGCTGGACTCTGGGCGGTGGAGCCGAGGTCAAGGTCGCCAGTCGCTGGTCGATCAAGGGCGAGTACCTCTATACCGATTTTGGCAGCATCTCGGTCACGAGCAATAACCTCAATGCCGCCAGCATCGCGAGCATCGCAAACACTCCAAACATCCCGGGCCCGTCGGTGGCGTACACACAGAACGTGTTTACTCACTCGTCAGATCTCAGGACAAACAACGTGCGTTTTGGCGTCAATTTTCATTTCTAAATTGATTACCTTTCCGTTTGATAAAAAGCACCGCCGATAATGTCAAAAGACATCGGCGGTGCTTTTCTTTGCGGCTAAAAACCCTTATTTTATTACTAACACATGCCGCAAACTAACGTAATACTAATCATTTACACGACCAAATACCGCCTCGGCGGCCATCAATTTCCCGTCGTCGCACGGACTCTTGCTGACGAAAAACGCGACGGCGGATTCGATGGCGACATCATAACGCAGGCTGTCGAGAGCAAGATCGACGTGCTAAAAGCTATCGACGACGTCAGGCAAGCCGGAAAGCAGATAAAAGAATTTCACTTTGTAGGCCACTCGGGCATGTACGGCCCAATGTATGGAACCGTCGCATTTCCTGAGCAATTTTCGCCGTATGAATGGGAGCAGATGGACATACCGTTTGCCGATGATGCGTCCGCATACTTTTTTTGCTGCCGCTCGGCACGCTGGTTCGCACCGTTTTTCGCCCGCACCTTTAATGTCCCGACATACGGATTTTTCTGGTACACGACCTTTTCCCGCAGCAAGGGAAAATATGTGTCAGCCGGTGATAAGGCCGACGGTAAACTTTATACGATCGGCTGCAAAGGCCGAAAATCACACGGATATTTAGGTGCAGCGAAAAAACGCCTTGGGCTCGAGCCCGCCGAGGAAATGAAACGGTTTGAGCCGCGTCCTCCTGACGGTGACACAAGCTACGACCACGTGGCTGAGCTTTATGACGCGGCGTTTGTCGATATTCGCGTCCGAAAGGACGAGTGGCGTTGGCTAGGCGAGCATCTGCCGCCCGGTAAGTTTGACATGCTCGATATCGGGTGTGGCAATGGTGCATTACTTTATGCTCTGAGCGATAGGATAAATTCGGGCAACGGGGTTGACGAGTCCGCCGGGATCATCGAGCGGGCAAAGATCAAAAATGCGGCAAATGAGCATCTGAATTTCACAACGATCAACGGCCCCGTCTT
>JBEBGA010000514.1:0-1730 GCA_040081695.1 Pyrinomonadaceae bacterium | reverse complement strand
TTGACGGCTTCGCGGCCGCGGTCGCCGTAGTCAAGCGTCAGGTCATTGACCCACATTGCGACAAAACGGTCGGCAAGCTCCGGCTGCATATCGCGTGCAAACTGCATCGCGTATGCAAGCGCGTCTTCGCGGTTGTCCATCGAATACTGGATGCTCTCATGCAAGTGTTTTGACACGCGGGTCATCAGGTCTTTGCCGAGATCACGGCGAATAACATTGCCGCCCATCGGCAGCGGCAGGGTCGTTTTGTCGAACCACCATTCGCCGAGGTCGAGCACCTTATTGAGGCCCATCTGGTTATAAAAAAGCTGGCCCTCGTGGATGAGCAGACCGGCATCGACGATGCCGCTCTGGACGGTTTCGATGATCTCGTCAAACGGCACGACGACGTGCTGAAAATCTTTGTTGTAGATCCGCAGGGCTAGATAGGCGCTCGTCATCTCACCGGGAACGGCGATCTTCATCGAACCGATCTCGCTGGCGTCACGCGGCTCTTTTGAGACGACGATCGGGCCGTAATTGTCGCCGATGCTCGCGCCGTGGGGCAGCAGAGCGTATTTATCGGAAACATACGCGTAGGCGTGAAACGATATCGCCGTCACGTCAAAAACGCCATTTTTGGCGTCCTCGTTCAGCGACTGGATGTCCTTAAGCGTGTGCTCAAACTTTAGCCCTTCGGTCTCGAGCTTGTTTGTCGCAAGCCCGTAAAACATAAATGCGTCGTCCGAATCGGGCGAATGAGCGACCGAGATCGTGCGAATTCCTGAAATTTCTTCTGTCTGTACTGCCATATATCAAACTTGAGAGTAGTAACCCCTTGTATCGTAGAAAACCTTTATTCTACCGTTTTCGGCGTGTTTGGCAAACAGAGAGCGTAGGTCTTCGATCATTGTATTAAACACGGCGTCCGACTCATTTGGCATATATGATGAAGACAACATCCGGCCTTTCAACCCCTCGAAATCAAAGATCTGGACGTTTTGGAACGTCGCCGAGCCGTACTCTTTTTGAAAGAAATCATCGAGCTCTTGTTTTTTGATATTTTCATGCCCGACGGTGCCGTAATCGGTGGCGTATTTTTCGAGAAATGCTTCATATTCTATGAGAAACGGCGTCGTGTCGAGCTGGCGCTCGTTCCAGAGCAGCAATATCCAGCCGCCGGGTTTAAGGATCCGTTTGAACTCTGCTCGGGTTTTGTCGGCGTCAAACCAATGAAACGCCTGTGCCGCGACAACCATATCGACGGAGTTGTCGGCGAGTGTCGTCGCGTTTGATGTGCCCTCAACCATCGTAAGATCGGGAAACTCGGCGAGAAATGCGATAGCCGCCGCACGCATCGCCGCGTTTGGCTCAACACCGATGACGCGGTTGCAGTTTTCCAAAAACAAACGTGACGAGATGCCCGTCCCGCACCCGATATCAGCGATCGCCGTCTCGTTCGTCAGGCCGCATTTCGATTCGAGAAATGGGATGATCTCACGCGGATAATCCGGGCGGTATTTGACATAATTTTCGACGCGGTTTGAAAATCTTTCGACGGTATCGGTCATAAACTAACTGGCCGCCCGCTTACGCAGCGGGTTCTGCCACCTCTTCGCCGGTCCATTGCGATTTTTTCGAATGCGGGATGTCGAACTGATCCAGAATTCGAAAACACAGATGTTCGACTAGGTCGTCGATGGTTTGCGGGCGGTGGTAAAAACCGGGGCTGGCGGGTAGGATCTGAGCAC
>JBEBGA010000513.1:0-1731 GCA_040081695.1 Pyrinomonadaceae bacterium | reverse complement strand
GCCTTAAGGTCGAGCTTTTTGCCCGCGACGGTCTTAAGATCGGCGACGCCGATGGGATAACGCAGAGTTTTATCTTTGTATTTCTCGACCGGAGCTATCGGCCAGCCGCCGGGCGATCCGATAGCGGCCGCTTTGACACGGTCGGGGTGCAGAAACGTAAAACGGTTGGCAAACATCCCTTGGGCCGAAAACCCGTTGATGAGTACACGCTTGTCAAACTTCATCCCGTCGTCTTCTAGCCGCTTTCTTGCGTCATCGATCATCGCGACCATTTGCAGGTCAAGCCTGCGGTATTCCGTTTTATCCGAAACCATCGAGTCGCGGTCGAGTGCCTGTGTATAGATCTGCCAATCGCTCTGCGGACGCGGGAATACCGGCATCAAAATCGCGACCTTTAAGGCTGACGCGATGCTCCCCGCACCCGCCATACGCTTTTTAACATCGGCTTCATGCACTGCAAAATCATCATCGACCTTACCCGTGTTGTTTGGCAGAACGAGGATCGTCTGCGTTTGTTTTTTTAGTTTTTCGTCTCGCAGCTCAGGCGGTACGTAGAGGTAATACGGATAGCCAAAGCCAGCTCGTGAATTGGCATCGACGCGAACAAAATCTTTTTCGGTAAGCGGTACCGGAACTTGTGCCGACGCAAAAATGGCAGAGGCTAGACTGATAAATAGAGCAAATACAAGCGTTTTCATAACCTCTATTTACGCTGTGCAGGAGCAAAAGTTCTTACTCAGGATGAGTGGTCGGCAACGATCCGCCAGCCTTCTTTGAATTTGCGGAACAAAAGCGTGAATTTGCCCTTCGGATCATCCTTTTCGCGTTTCAGGTGCCAGCTGCCCGTCACAAACGCGGCGTCCTTGGACAGGATCTCGATCTCAAGTTCGGAGAATGTCAATATGCCCATTTTGTCGCCGGTGCCGCCGTAGGTTTTTTTGTAATTATCCAGCGTCTGCTGCCAGCCGTAAGTAATGCGGTCGCCTGAGACGAACTTGAGCTTGTCAGAGCGCCAATAGCCGATCGACATAAATGCTTCGAGGTCGGCTCTATTCCAGGCTGCGGCTTGATCGTCCATAATCTTGCGGATCGCGACCGCTCGCTTATCAGTCTGAGCGAAAATGCCAGTGACCAAGACGATGCTAATGACGAGCGAGAATAGGGTTTTCATAATTTTTTTTAGGCCGGAGCCAATTTAGGGCTGCTCGGACGGAAATACAGATTTGTCCAGATGAATGAAAAAACCGAAACGGCAACAGCGGCTATGAGCAACGGTGATGGCTGATAGAGCTGGTTAAATACGATGACGGCGCAGAGCGTCGTGATGACTCGCAGGTTTTCGGAGATCCACAGCCACGATTTCGCCTCTAAAATGCCACTCCAATTTATGATATGCCACCATAGCAGACCGGCTCCGAGCCAACGCTGGGTAAGGTTCCACGCGAGCAGGTTTGATATCACGCCGAGCATCAGAAAGACGCCGACGGCGAGTTGGACGACGAGATATAGGTGCGAGCGTCCAAACATCGTCGAGCGAAATTTTACCTGATTTTCCGTCGTGATCTCGATCATCTCTTTTTGCGGCAACCCTCGAGGCCGCCATCCGGCGGGCATAAACCACACGCGGATCTTGTCCCACCAAAACGGTGCTGCGACTGCATGTCGCCAGAGCAATATAAAGAAATGAAAGTTGATGCGAACCGGATTCCAGCTTTGCGGATGGTCGTAGAT
>JBEBGA010000156.1:0-6962 GCA_040081695.1 Pyrinomonadaceae bacterium | reverse complement strand
CATAGCCGACGAAGAGGACTAAGCTCCCGCCAAGGGCAAACAGGCAAGCTCCACGGCCGCAAAGAAACCGGCTGCAAAAGCAAAGGCTCCGGCAAAGAAGGCTGCGCCAAAATCCAAGACGGCGAAGGGCAAAAAAGCTAAAGCTGACGAGGTTCTCGAAGATGCCGAGGCCAGCGTTAAAGAATCTGACGAAACCGCTGAAATGGCCGTCCGACGTGGCGGCCGCGGTCGTCGTCGTAATAATAAACCAAAGGCAAAAGCGGCTGGTGACGAATCGGCCGAGGAACTAGACGGCGAGGAATCAACCGAGATCGTTGATGCCGACGCCGAGCAAACAGAGGCCGTCGATGCGGTCGAGGAAGTAGTTGAGGCTGACACCCAGCCGGACGAAGAACCGGAAGCCGCTCCTGAAAGTAGCGACGCATCCGAAGAAACCTCTGACGAAGAAACCCCTGTTTCTGATGAACAGCCCAAACGCGAAGGCCGCAGTCGCGGCGGGCGTGGACGCGGTGGTCGCGGACGCGGCAATAAAGTTGCAAATGATGAGCAGCCCGCTGATGACCAATCTGCCGAAAAGTCAGATGACGAACCGCGTTCTGACGACAGGCCATCAAATGATCGGCCTTCGCGTGACCGCTCACAGGACCGCCAGTCAAACGACCGGCCGTCGCGTGACCGTTCACAAGATCGCCCTTCGGGTGACCGTCCGTCAGGCGATCGACCATCCGGCGACCGTGACCGCGGTGGCCGTGGACGCGGTGGCCGCGACCGTGATCGCGGGCCTCAGCCGACGATCTCAGATCTGCTAAAAGAGGGGCAGGAAATTCTCGTCCAGATCGCCAAAGAGCCGATCGCAAAGAAAGGTGCCCGCATCACTTCGCACATCGCTCTGCCGGGCCGATTCCTAGTGTATATGCCAACGATCGAGCATCTCGGCGTTTCGCGTAAGATCGAATCGTCGAGCGAACGCAGCCGTCTGCGAGGCATGCTGCAGCGTATCCGTCAGGATGTCGCGATCACGACCGGCGGGTTTATCGTCCGCACGGCGGGCATCGGCATTTCTGAAGAGGACCTGAGAAACGACGCCAAATTCCTCGTCCGCACATGGGCCGACGCTAAAAAGGATTCGGAAAAACGTAAATCACCTGCGATCGTCCATCAGGACCTCGATCTGGTCCAGCGTTTGCTCCGCGATCAGCTTTCCGAAGACTTTACCGCCATCCGCGTCGACAGCGAAGAGGAATATCTACGCACCGTCGAGTTTATGAACCGCATGGCGCCGAAGATGGTCAACCGCGTCAAACTCTACACCCGCGACGAGCCGATCCTCGAAGCGTTTGGCGTGCAAGAGGAGATCGACAAAGCCTTAAAGCCACGCGTTTGGTTGAAATCCGGCGGCTATCTCGTGCTCAATCAGACCGAGGCACTCGTCGCGATCGACGTCAATACCGGCAAATTTGTCGGCAAAGGCAACGCCCGTCTCGAAGACACGATCACCCGCACCAATATGGAAGCGGTGGATGAGATCGCCCGTCAGATCCGGCTTCGCGACCTCGGCGGCATCATCGTGCTCGACCTGATCGACATGGAAGACCGCCGCAACCGGCACAAAGTCTCACAGGCTCTGCAAGAGGCTCTGTCACATGACAAATCGCCGACCAAGGTGCTGTCGTTCAACGATTTTGGCCTGATCATCATGACCCGCAAACGCGTCAAACAGTCGCTCGAACGCACAATGTGCGCCCCTTGCGAATACTGCGAAGGTGCCGGCTGGGTCAAATCGCCGGTCACTATTTGCTACGAGATCCTCTCCGAGGCTCGACGCCTGTCCAAACAGGTCGATGATGTCCGGCACACGACGATCCGCGTTCACCCCGAGGTTTCCAAAGCCCTCCGCACCACCGAACGCGAAGTGCTCGAAGAGATCGAGGCCCACCTAGGCAACGTCGATGTCACCGCCGACAAGCACATCCACCAGGCACAGTTCGACTTTGCGTTTGTGTAAGTCGGGGGCGGGGGCGGCCTCCGAATCAATTGCCCCGCTCTTTAGAGCGGGGGTTCGGGATTCCCGCTGATCTCCGGCTTTAGCCGAACATTGGGCTACGGCTTTAGCACTGGCGGTTTTTACCGCCAGAACCCCCTAGCTTACTGTCACAACCTAACCTCCACCTAAAGGTGGAGGCAATTGAAAAGAGGCGGCTGAATGGCCGCCTTTTTCTTTGTGTCACAAGCGAACTTTTGCTCATTTTTCGTATCAAAGCGACCCACAATATAAGCCGGTTCAAACGGCGTGCCATCATGGATGCCATCAAAAGATATGTTGGTTACGACGATGAAAGGCGGTTCGTGAGGCCAAACACTCCTCCGTCAGCTTGACAATGATGCAACATTGTGCTATCTATGAAACATCAATTCATATCGGAGGTGTTTTATGTCGCTGCACGGAAACTGGGTAAAATTCAAAGGCATCGAAAAGGTGCGCGGGTTTAACCGGCACCACATCACTATCAATCATAACGGCCAGATACACATCGGGCGTCAGATGCATGTCGATCTGGGCCGTCCAAAATCGGTTACGCTGTATTTTGAACCTCTCCTAAACAAGATAGCGGTCGAGCCCGCCAATCCAAAAAATCCCGGCTCGATACCGCTCATCGCAAAAACCTTTGGCGCGTACTATATTCCGGGTTCGCAATTCATCCGCCAAAACCGCATCCACATCGCCGGCACCGAGTCATTTCTCAAACCCGAGCTCAACCACAACGGCATCCTGATACTCGACCTAAACGAAACCATCCGCGTAACCCGAGGCCGCAACCCCGGCCACGGCTGGAAACCCGATCCGCGAGAAAAGCTTGATTGAATTAGGCGGTAGGGGATGCGTTCCTCTTTTCAGTACCACCTGTGGTAGCGGGTGGTCTCCAACGAACAAAGAGTCCTCGTCATTCGACGGGGCCTTTGCCTTTCGCAGATATCATAACTTCAGATAAAATGAACCTATCGACATGCCAACAAAGCGAAACATTCTGACTGTCTTCTTAGCTAGCCCAAATGATTTAGGGCCGGAACGCTTTGCTGTCCGGGACGTAGTTCAAGAACTTAATGAATCTCTTCGAGATATCGGCTGGCAAATCGAACTCCTCGGATGGGAAGACACCGCTCCAGGTGCGGGCCGTCCTCAAGAGCTCATTAATCGCGATGTAGATGGATGTCAGTTGTTTTTTGGCATGTTGTGGAAACGCTGGGGCACGCCAACTGGAAAGTACTCGTCAGGTTTTGAGGAGGAATTTACGCGCGTTCTAGACCGGAAGGCAGCGACCGATGAACCGGAAATAATGCTCGTGTTCAAGGAGATTGATGACTCTGGAGATCCGGGAGCTCAACTTCAATTAGTATTGGATTTTCGACGGGAGCGCATAGACAAACGCGACGTTTTCTTCGATCAATTCGTAGATGAGATCTCACTCAAACGGAAACTCCGAACCTGGTTAACTCGTCATATTTATAAGATCGACAAGACGTCGACGAAAGTTGAAGGTATAGATGCAAAGCCGGTGCCTCCTCCTCCAACCGCTGTCGATAACGAAAAACCGGATGGGTCGAGGTTGCCCAGCGACCAGGTGATTGATGCTGCGAATGCAATAGTCAATTTCTTCCGGGACCCAACGAGCGTCGACGCGGACGCCGCTACAAGACTTCAGTTGTTTTCGATGACAGTTACTTCGAACCAAATAACTGGGGAAACCATTCCCGCACATTTTGCAAATCTGATTTTTTTGAAGCGACTAGAGTACAGTCTCGCCAAGGCGGAGGCCCTGCTTCTATTCCGCACGTCGGTTGAGTCGACCGCCGAAAACATCCCCGGATGGTTTTGGGTCAAGGAATGGGAAAAAGTCAGCCTCCTCGACTACCTTACGTCTCTGGCGGCCCCAGGTAATGATGAGTCGCTTCGGCTCAGAGCTATAGCATATATCGGCAAACTGGGAACGTCTAGTGATGACACGGGCGACTTTGATAGTATCTATGAGGCGACGAAGGATGAATCTGAACAAATCAGAATAGCCGCCATTGATTTGATCGGCAGTCGCGGAACGGCCGAGGCTTTAGAAATTGTAGAGGCTCTCCTCGACGACTCATCCTCGACTGTGCGTTCCAGGGCGGCGACTGCGAAGCTTGAATTGTTGCTCAGGCATGACGCTACGAGGGCGATTGCCCTAATGCAAACACCGAACTTTTCCGTTCAGTTGCCAGCCGACCAAGATATCATCACAGCCGTTTTTAGAGATTTGGATGACGCGACCCTATTCACGTTACTCGATCAACCGGAAGGCAATATCGCTTCAACCGCTCTTGGCGAACTAGAATCTCGGAATAAACTCACCGAGGACAGAATTCGTCCCCTACTAGAAAAAGCGGAGCAGCCAGTTCGAAACCGTGCTCTGGAATTCCTTGTTCCTAAGCTGTCTGGGGACGGCATTCGTCAGCTGATCACTGAGCTGCCCGCGCCAGAGCATTGGTGGCCATATTTTACGCTGGGTAAAGGTTATCCCGAAATCAATAAGACCCGGAGCCGTGCCTATGCCCGCCTTGGATCAGAGGCTCTCCAAGCTGAACTTGATTACTACAGCCTTGAAACCACACACATCCTCCGGGGTTTCGGGGAGGCATATCCAGAAATTGCCCTGCCGGTAATCAGGGAAATGCTCACCGATGACTTCGAGTCGTTCCGCGAGAAATCAAGAAAACGGTTGACTCTGAAATACGATCAGGCAACCGTCGAGGCTCTGATTAATCCGGACCACCTCTTTAAAGATGATTTGGTGGAGGCTTGCCTCGCTATTGTAGGCGCGTTTGGAGGCCCCGACGACGCTCAGTATGGTCGGAAATATATCAGGAGCAATAATCCAGGAGTGCAGCTAGAATCCATCTTTTTGTTAAGCCGTTTTGGCGACGCGAGCGACGCGGACGTTCTTAGTGAGGCTCTAACAACCGGGAAACTTGAGACGCCTACGGCCGCCGCCAAAGCGCTAATCGATACAGCCGACAACAAAGCTGAGACGATCCAGTCATTACTAACCTTCGATGACCCAAAGGTCATTGCATTCGCGATTTCAAGTCTTTCGGCCCCCGCTGACAAAGGAACCGAAGATCTTCTATTGTCGCTCTTACGTGATTCTAGAGATCAGGTTCGTCTTGCCGCACTTGGATACTTCGTTCGAACAAAAGATGACGAAAATCTCACAGAGCTTCTAACGAGCTATACAACCGATAATGAAAATAAAGGTTACTTTTATAATGTAGTACATTGGCTCGATGCCGTCTTGTATAGTCCAGACCAACTTAAATCTCGGTTTAGATCCGATATAGTGGATAGGGCTGATCAGGAGTTTCCCCGGCTCACCAATCCGTATCACTGATTTGAGTTGGTCACAGAATCGGGGTCAGGCCTCCGATTCTATTCCGCTTGCAAACGCAATTAAAAATGTAATAAAAGGTAGCTGTGGACAAAAAGCTCGAAGAAGCCGTTGCTACGATGAAGTCGTTTATTGAGACTAACGCTAAGGCGGGTTTCGATAGCGAAGAAGGGATCGTGCGCGCATCGCTTGAGTATATGGACGGTGAGGCCGAGCCGTCATTTTTGCTCCCGCACGCGAAAAAGATCGCACGCAAGGCGTTCAAGCAACTACGGGAAGAACAACCGAGGTGGCCCGATGTCACTGATTGCGACCGCCTCGACGCTGCCTTTGCGGAGTTGGACGCAAATGGCATCATAAGCCGGCAAAATTTTTCCTGCTGCCAAAATTGCGGTTCGTATGAGATAGGAGAACAAATACAGGACGCGATCGATAGTGGACGCGAGGTGCGCGGGTATACGTTCTACCACGAGCAGGATACGGAAAGCGGTGTTGAGGGTTACGGCGTATGCCTTGCTTATGGCTCGATTGAAGAACCCGAAGAAGCCCACGTTGCCATGGCCCACGAAATAGTTTCTACAATCGAAAAGCACGGCCTCAGTCCCGTTTGGAACGGCGATCTGAAAAGACGAATAGAAGTCCCGCTCGACTGGAAACGTCGTCGCGTATTTCCACCTGAGCCAACATTCTTTCACAAATTGCGAACACTCTTTACCTAAAGCACAACGCTATCGCTTTATGAAGAACCCGCTTCGCGGGTAAAATTTCAACTTATCTTTAATTCCACGACTTTTTCGCGTCCTTAACGCTCGCAGGCTTTGCGAAGATCGAGTCGGGGATGGGTTTGTTGAATTCGATGGATTCGTAGTTGATGCGGGATGAGGGTTTGCCGTTCGTCCAGTGGTCGATGATGTAGGGTGAGCGGATGCCATTGGTCTCGACAAACTGGGCGTAGCGGTCCTCTTCTTTGACCTCTTCGCCATCGGCACCGAGGCGTTTGTACATGGCTTTTTGCGGCAGGCCGTCGTCGGAGGCAAATTCAAATTCGACTACGAGGCCGTCGGTGTAGGTCAGCCGGATCGCGTCGTTTCGTTTGCCGAGCGTCGCGGGCCGTTTGCCGAGATAGGCAAGGGTCGCGCTGCCTTTCCAATGGCCTCGCAACAGATGGTCGAGACTCGTGCGGAGGCCCTGTTTGAAATTTGCGACCTGCGTCTCGGTCTGGACCTTGATGACATCCTGATCGCCGTCGTACACCCAGCCGGTGTCGCCGGTGTTGACCTGCGTTAGCAGCGAACCGCCGCCGCGAAACTCTGCCCTTTCCTTGTCAGGGTAAACCATCACATCGACAAACGATTGAAACGACGCGACCGCACCCTCTTTCAAAACGCTGTATTTACCACGCCCCACCAAAGAACGCACCTGTAAATAACGATCGCCGCCGACGGCCTGGACCGCTTTGGCAATGACCGCCTCGGCTTTTTCTGTTTGCGGATCTTTTGGCGTTTCTTTAGACGCATCTTGTCCGGCCGCCGTGCAGATAGCTAAAGC
>JBEBGA010000512.1:0-1733 GCA_040081695.1 Pyrinomonadaceae bacterium | reverse complement strand
TTAGCATAGGTGAGGCTTTTCCTTGTAAAATCGACCTATGGATCCATCTATCGATACTCAATCATTGCTCACGATTGCCATTGAAGAGGCACGAACTGGCCTTGCAGAGGGCGGCATACCGATCGGGGCCGCTTTGTTTGACGGACATGGTGCCTTGCTCGGTCGGGGGCACAATCGCCGCGTACAGGAAAGCGATCCGTCAATACACGGCGAAACGGACGCTTTTCGCAAAGCCGGACGCCAGCGTAGTTACCGTGACACAATTATGGTCACGACGCTCGCTCCGTGCTGGTATTGCAGCGGTCTAGTGCGTCAATTTGGAATCGGTACGGTGGTTGTCGGCGAATCGCAAACTTTTCAGGGCGGTATCGAATGGCTTCGTGAAAACGGCGTTACCGTCATCGATCTCGATTCCACCGAATGCAAAGAGATGCTCACCGCATTTATCAGCGAGCATCCCGAGGTTTGGAATGAAGATATTGGCGAGGACTAGCCTCGCCGTCCCTATCTAGCCGTCACTACAACCGGCAAGCCCTTTGCCGCGTACTGTTTATTAAAATCAGCCACATCCTGCGCTTTGATCGCGGCATATTTGGTCAGTTGAGCATCGATCAGCGTCGCCAGATCGGTATAAACCACATACGCCGACGCGGTAGGACCGTAGTCTGAACCGTCCACAAACGAACTCAACGCCGCAAGTTTATTATTTAGCCTGATCGGGAAGTTCAGAGCATCCTGGCCGCTGCGGATCTTGGTCTGATGCAGTGTCTCTTCGACTGAGGTTAGTTTGGTCACGATATCTTTGGCCTTGTCGATCAGATCTTTATTCTCCGGTTCTAGCCGCCGAGACAAGTTTTCGATCTGGGTCCGGATGTCCCTCAATTCATTGATCGCCCCGTGGGTTTCGTTGAGCTTTGCATTGATCTTTTTCATCAGGTCAAACTGCTTTCCAAAATCTTCCTGTGACGTCGTCAGACGAAGATCAGCTTTTATGGCAAACGGCTCAGTCGCTACTACTTTTCCGTCAACCGTCAGTCGGGTCGAATAGTTTCCCGGCGGAACTCTTGGCCCCGCGAGTGAACCGCCCCACATGACCAGATTTTGGATCGTTGTCGCATTGGGCAGACGATAGTTCCATGCAAATGAATTGAATCCGATGTCTGCCGGAGGCTGAGGATCGCCGCCGCCGGGTCCGCCCTGACCAGTAGTTTGCCCTCCTGCCGGAGCGTCAACGCGTCGCGTAAATTTACGAAGAACGGCGTTCTGGCTATCGAGAAATTCGATCGTTACTTCTTTCGTTGGTTTGTCTCTCAAATAATAGTTAACGACCGCCCCGCTGGCCGGATTACGCCCGACGGTTGCCGTCGCGGGCAGTCCAAACCCGCCGCCTCCGGCCGTCCGGTATGCATCCTCTGGTTTGAAAAGAAAAGCCGAAGCTTTCTCAGCATCCGCCAACTGATGCAGCACCGGTAAATTATCGAGCACATAGAACGAACGTCCTTGCGTGGCCACAACCAGATCCTTCTCACGTTTTTGAACCGTTAGATCGGTGATGGGCACGATCGGTAGGTTTAGCTGCAGGCTCTTCCAGCTTTCGCCGTCGTCTGATGAATAGTAGATCGACCGCTCAGTTCCGGCGTACAAGAATCCTCGACGATTAGGGTCTTCGGTAATTGCCCGCGTGAAATGATCCGCCGGAATCCCGCTGACGATCTTTTTCCATGTCTTACCGT
>JBEBGA010000511.1:0-1738 GCA_040081695.1 Pyrinomonadaceae bacterium | reverse complement strand
ATTGTGCCCGGTGGTCACCGAGCCGCACAAGGCGGTGTCGGCGCTCAACTGGGCGGTGCGCGAGATGGAGGAGCGCTACAAGCGCATGTCCAAGCTCGCCGTACGCAACATCGATGTCTACAACAACCGCGTACGCAATGCGCAAAAGCGCGGCGAGCAACTCGCCCGCACAGTGCAGACCGGCTTCGATAACGCGACCGGCCAAGCCATTTACGAGCAGGAGGCGATGGCGCTCGAGACGATGCCCTACATCGTCATCGTCGTCGACGAGTTCGCCGACCTGATGATCGTCGCCGGCAAGGAGATCGAGGCGGCCGTGCAGCGCCTCGCACAGATGGCGCGCGCCGCCGGCATTCACCTGATCATGGCGACGCAGCGCCCCTCCGTCGACATCGTCACCGGCACCATCAAGGCCAACTTCCCGACCCGCATCGGATTCAAAGTGGCCTCCCGCATCGACAGCCGCACGATCCTCAACGAGCAGGGCGCCGAGCAGTTGCTCGGCCAGGGCGACATGCTGTTCATGCAGGGCGGCGGACGGATCACCCGCATCCACGGGCCGTTCGTGTCCGATGAGGAGGTCGAGCGGATTTTCCTCACCGGACTCGAAAAAATGCACCCTAATTTTCGGCGTCAGGACGTCCTGGCATTTAAGGTCTCACGTGTCCGGCAAGTATTTCCGCTGCCGGTACTAAACTACTCACGCGAACTCGCCGATATGAAAACCTCGATCGACGGCGTGTACATCGTCAATTCATCACACATCGTAAATGGCACGCTGAACGTTAATGAGACTGTTCAGTTAGCAGAAAACTTTTTTAGCCACGAATTTCACGAATAGCACGAATGATTTTCTTATTCGTGTCATTCGTGTAATTCGTGGCAAAACCTCTTATGAAACCAATCGCGAGCCTATCGCTCGACCTCGACAATCAATGGTCTTATATGAAGACCCACGGCGATGCCGGTTGGGAATCGTTTCCCAGCTATCTCGACGTTGTCGTTCCTCGAGTGCTCGCGTTTCTCAAGGCCCGTGATCTGAGGATCACTTTTTTTATCGTGGGTCGCGATGCCGCACTTGAGAAAAACCGTGAGGCGATCCGCTCGATCGCAGATGCCGGACACGAGATCGGCAATCACAGTTTTAACCACGAACCGTGGCTGCACCTTTATTCAAAGGATGAACTCGTTGAGGAATTTGAAAAGACCGAGGACGCATTGCTGGATGTCACAGGCAAGCGTCCCACTGGCTTTCGCGGGCCGGGATACAGCCTCAGCCCGACGGTACTTGAGGTTTTGGCCGAACGCGGCTACGAATACGATTGCTCGACTCTGCCGACATATATCGGCCCGCTCGCGAGGGCGTATTATTTTTTCAAATCGCCTGAGATGTCCGAAGAAGAGCGCGAAAAGCGTAAAAAACTTTTTGGCAAGCTATCCGATGGGTTTCAAACGCTCAAGCCGCATTTCGTCGAAGCCGCAGGCAAAACCCTTGTTGAGATACCCGTTACAACATTTCCCGTAATAAAAACTCCGATACACGCGAGCTATCTGTTATATTTGTCAACGTTTTCAAAAATGGCGGCGAGCTCCTATTGGAAAATGGCTCTTGCTGCTTGCCGGGCGACTGGCGTGCAGCCTTCGCTGCTGCTCCATCCGCTTGATTTTCTGAGCGGCGACGATATCTCGGAGCTAAAGTTTTTCCCAGGCATGAGCATGCCTATTGAGCAAAAGCTCG
>JBEBGA010000155.1:0-6998 GCA_040081695.1 Pyrinomonadaceae bacterium | reverse complement strand
TAATCATTGACGAGGAACACGACCCGTCATATCGCCAGCACGAATCGCCGTTTTACAACGCCCGTGACGTCGGCGTAATGCGCGGCTCGATGGCCGGAGCGGTCGTTGTCCTAGGCTCGGCAACGCCCGCGATGGAATCGTTTTACAACGCCCAAAGCGGCAAATATACATATCTTCAGTTGCCCGATCGCATCGGCGGTAAAGGGCTCGCCACCGCCGAGCTGATCGATATGCGTGAGGTGTTCAAACAAGCTGGAAAGGATGTCCCACTATCACCGCAGCTTTTGGCAGAGATTAAAGAAACGCACGCAAAAGGCGAACAGGTGATCATTTTGCTTAATCGGCGGGGATTTTCGCAGTTCGTGCTCTGCCGTTCGTGCGGTGAGACGCTGAAATGCAAAAATTGCGACATCACGCTTACCTTTCATCGAGGCGACGGTAAACTGCTTTGTCATTATTGCAATTATCGCGAAAAAGCCCCGCGCATCTGCCCGCATTGCGAGAGCGAATATCTTTATTTCGTCGGCGAAGGCACCGAAAACATTGCCGATCAGCTCGCCAAAAAGTTCACTGAAATGCGGATCGCTCGCGTCGATCGCGACACCATGTCGCACAAAGGCGAGATCGAAGACGTGCTGCTCACATTCGCCGAAGGCGGCCTCGATATGCTGGTCGGCACCCAGATGATCGCCAAAGGGCACGATTTCCCAAACGTCACGCTCGTCGGCGTCATCTCGGTCGATATCGGTTTGGGCCTGCCTGATATGCGTTCGGCGGAGAGGACGTTTCAATTGATAACGCAGGTCGCCGGACGTTCCGGTCGAGGCGACAAGCCCGGTCGCGTCCTGATCCAGACATACTATCCCGAACATTATGCTCTGCGGCACGCCCGCAAGCAGGATTATGAGGGGTTTTACAACGAGGAAATAAAGTTTCGCGAACGGCTCGCCTATCCGCCGTTCGTCGTTTTGGCAAGTATTTTGATAAAACACCGCGACCTTGCATACGCATCCCGCCACGCAAATATTCTTCGCCGTTCACTTGATGTGGCAAATACGGCACGGCACGTCCGCGTCCTAGGTCCGGCCCCGGCGTCTATCTCGCGTCTAAAGAACGAGTACCGCCTTCAGATCATCCTAAAAGGAACCAGCCGCCGCGTCCTGCGCGAAACCATGGACATAACACTCGCCGACGCCGAAGCCAACGGCTGCGACCTGCGTTTTATATTTGTCGAGATCGACCCGGTGAATTTGATGTAAGAAGATAATAACCACGAAACTACACGAAATTCACTAAAAAAAGGCTTCAACCTATTTTAGTGTTTTTTCGTGTATTTTAGTGGTTAATTTCCTAGTTTACAGCCTTCGAGCTCAGCTCAGATTCTTTTAATTTGACCTGCGCATACACCTCGCCGAGCGAGAGTTTGCAGTTGATCGATTCGAGCGTGATCACGTCTTCGCGTTCATTATAAATTCGATAGATCCACTGTTTGGCGTTCTGGCGGGCGTAATGCTCGATGCGCATTTCATTTTCATTGACCAGCAGACAGTCCTTGATCTTTGGTATTGCGAGAAAGCCCTCGAGCTTTTGCGTGCGATCGGGTGCCTGTGACAGCGGCGAAAAAATCTCGATGAGCACCGTCGGATTGAGTAGCAATTCAAAATTAGTATCGACGAACGCCGGTTCGCCGTTGACAACAACTACGTCAGGAAAACAGATCGAGTTCTTACCCAACCGAACCTGCATATCGCTCGAATAGACCTCACAGGTGCTACGATGAACGCGGCTGCCGATAGCGACTGCAAAATTTGTAACGATCAGGTTGTGCCACCGGTTGGCCGGTGGTTTTGACATAAACCGCCCGTCCAGAAATTCATTTTTCACGACATCGCGTCGTTCTGAGGATTGATAATTTTTAGACTGTTTTACTGCGGATTGGTCTGTTAAAGTGGGGTTCATATGCGATACTACTCCTGTCAAAAACTACGAAAAGGGTCGGGGAAAGAGGATTACAAAGACCGGGGACTTTGCGTGAGTCAATTTGTTTGCTAAAAATAGTGTGACATACGCCGACACTTTGTATCAAGGAATTTTTCATGAAACTAGGGCTGCTTGCCGAAAAAACGGGCTCGACCATCGAGCAGGGCTCAGATGAAACCGAGATCACCTCGACCTCCGGGCTCAATATTGCGGGCCCCGGCGACGTTACGTTTCTCGCCAACCCAAAATACAAGCCGCAGATCGCAGAAACCAAAGCGGGAGCGATCTTCCTTAACGAAGGCGTCTCGATCGACCGTGATGACATCGCCGTCCTGCGAGTCAAGGATGCAGATGTAGCCTACACCCTGGCAATGCGGCTCTTTTTTCCCGAGCCTGAAGTAAAACCATTTGTTCATCCGTCGGCGGTCATCGACCCAACGGCGACGATCGCAAGTGATGTCGAGATCCATGCAAATGCGGTCATCGGTGCAAATTGCAGCGTAGCGAGCGGTGTTCGCATTATGCCAAATGCGACGCTTTACGATGGAGTAAGCATCGGCGAAGGTACAACGATCCACTCCGGTGTCTCCGTCCGGGCAGACTGTGAGATCGGACGCAACTGCACCATTCACAATAATTCGACCATCGGTTCGGACGGCTTTGGCTACGCAAAAACCGAGAATAAACAATGGCTCAAGAAACCTCAGACGGGCCGCGTCGTACTCGAAGACAACGTTGAGATCGGTGCAAATACGGCTATCGATCGTGCCTCGGTCGGAGAGACGCGCATCAAACGCGGAGCCAAGATCGACAATCTCGTCCAGATCGGCCATTCCTGCATCATTGACGAAGACGCCCTTATTTGTTCACAAACGGGACTTGCGGGCAGTTCGCACATTGGCAAACGCGTGATCCTGACCGGACAGGTCGGCATTGCCGGGCATCTTAAAGTTGGTGATGATGCGATCCTTACTGCAAAATCCGCTACGTCACACGACATCGAACCGGGTGCGATCATGTCAGGCGTTCCCGCGTTTGAAAATCGTGACTGGCTTCGTTCGATCGCAGCATTTCGCAAACTGGGCGAAATGGCACATCGTCTGCGAAAACTCGAAAAACGCGTACTCGGGTCAGAACCGCCTGCGTGAGCGGGCGGCCAGTAATAATGATAATCGGTAAATAATTTATGGAAACGTCTGAAACAGGATACGACATCACACCGCTTGCCCAGGAGACGATCGAACGGCTTGCTCAGGACCTGAATGAAGAAGAGTATCGAATCCTTCTCGACCACGGCACCGAACCGGCATTTTGCGGGACGCTGCTCGATAATAAGTTGGATGGCATATACGCGTGCAGATTGTGCGGCTTGCCTTTGTTCGACTCAAAGAAAAAGTTTAACTCAGGCACCGGCTGGCCTTCGTTTTACGCTCCATTCGACAAAGACCACCTCACCAATATCGAAGACAATAGCTTTGGCATGCGGCGCGTTGAGATCCGCTGTGCGAGATGCGGCGGCCACCAGGGCCACGTCTTCCCCGACGGGCCACCACCTACGGGACAACGATACTGCCTAAATTCAGCAAGCCTCGAGTTTTTCGAAGACGGCGAAGATATTCCGCAGAAGTCTTAGTGATTATTGTCCTAAATTGTTTTGAACTTCCTTTCGAAAGCTCGCATGATACGCAGCGCCCCATAGAGGTGTCGTCTGATAGTAATACAATCCGCCGTTTGCGATATCAAAGATAACCGGCATTTCAAATGCCCCGAAATGACTTATCGGCTGTGACTCCACAAGGGTTTTGATAAGTGCGGGGTCCGCATTCGACGTGATCGCGACGCCAAAACACAATAAACCACTAAACAATCCATTCGGGAGTGGAACGCTCTTGTTCTGTTTCGCGAATTCAAACGCAGCGTTTGAGAATTGCTGGAGTTTTGGCACATCGATCGTCGGCATGTCCGCAAAAACGAATGTACGGTCAAACATACCAAACTTGCTGATCTCAAAGCCCGACCTATTGACCGCAAACTTAAAGCCCAAAGGCTGATACACGTCGGGCTTCATCGGTCTATACCCATTCGCCATCAGTCTCTGCGAGACATGAGTAAGCCATGGGCCGCTATCGATGGAGGTAATATCGTCAGACATATCTCAATTACGCCATTTACTTTCTGTCTTTGAAGCTATCAAACAGCTCCGTATGCCTGCTGGTAAGCGGGATCATTCGGCCGTTGATGAACATGTATTTGATGTTAGTGCGGGCTTCAAGCAACTCTCCGTCAGCGACTACAATATTCGCAACTTTTCCAACATCGAGCGAACCCATCTTATCAGCAACGCCGAGGATCTCTGCCGCATATAGCGTTACGGATTTAAGAGCGTCTTCCTTGGATAAACCAAATGCTCCCGCAAGTCCTGCTTGATACGGCAGATCGCGAACCTCCGGCCCGGTATCACCTGTCGAGATGCAAAATTTCACACCGGCCGCCGCCATTTTACCCGGAGCAGCAAAGAGGTAATCGTAATCATCATCGTCACGCACCGGCAGGTTGTAAATATTGGTGTAGATAACCGGAATATTGTTCGTCTTCAGTACGTCAGCCGCTTTCCAAGCCTCTTGTCCGCCCATCAAGATACCCTTGACCTTCATCTCGGCGACAAATTTCGCGACACCACGGATATCGCGTTCGCGTTCGGCGGTAAATATGATCGGCTTTTCGCCCTTCATGAACGGGCCCAAAGCTTCGAGCCTTTGATCGGTCGCCGGATACGGTAGAGACTTGTCTTTTGCATAAGCATCCTTTGCACGAAAATAGGTCTCGGCGTTCTTGAATATCTTTTTCAGATCTTCGACCTGAGTGTCACGGCGTCTAACGGCCTCGTTAAAATCCACGGCCTGGCCGCCGCCGCCAAAACCACCGCCAAATCCGCCAAATCCTCCGCCAGTGGTGATCCTCGGAAAATTGATCACAAGGGCGTATTCGCGAACGACCGCCATCTCATCCGGCGTCGAGCCATTGAGATTGATGATCGCCGCCTGGCCGGACATAAGCCCGCCTGTCGGAGCCGATAGCACAGTCGTAATACCGTTGACTCGTGTCACGTTGACGTGTGCCGAATGCGGATGTATGCCCTTGATCGCCTTGGTATTGGCGTTCATTGGACCAACCTCGGTTAGATCGACCGAACCATTTACGGCAAGCGTGATCTCCGCAAGTCCCATATTCGTCCCTGCATCTATCATTCCCGGAAAAACGCTCATTCCTTTACCGTCGATCTTTTCGGCTCCGGATGGGATCTGAACATTCGTGCCGACCGCCGCGATCTTGCCGTTTTGAATGACGATGGTGCCGTTTTCAATGGTCGCGCCCGAAACGGTTACGATACGGGCTCCGACAATTGCGAATGTGCCGGCTCGACCGGTCTGATTCTGCTGCGACCCGTCGTTTTGCGCCGAAACCAAAGAAAATTGACCACCGATGATCACAGAAAAAACCGCGATCAGAAATAATTTTGCATTGTGCATTGTGCGTTTTGAATTCATTACCGATTGCCTCCGTCGCCGTGCTCGGCCTCGTCGCGGTCGCCGCGTCTGCGGTCAGCCGGACGTTGAGGTGGCCCACCACCCGTTCCCGGAGCCTTGTTAACATCAAGCTTTTCAAGCGTTTCACGTTCTTTCGCAACATCCAGTCGCTTTTGAGCATCGGTCGCCCGGTCAAAGTATGTAACGCCCTCAATGATCGTCGTCTCGACGCGTGAAAACACACTAAACGGATGTCCGTTCCAGATGACGACATCGCCGTCCTTGCCGACCTCGATCGAGCCGGTTCGCTTGTCAATGCCAAGCTGTTTTGCCGGATTGAGCGTAATCATTTGCAGAGCGTCCTGTTCGGGTACGCCGCCGTATTTCTCGACCTTTGCCGCATCGAGATTTAACCGCCGCATGCGTCCGTCATCATCGGAGTTGATCGACACGTTGACGCCGTTTTTCCAAAGAATATAGGCGTTGTACGGAATAGAATCGTATGCTTCTAACTTGTAGCCCCAGCTATCAACAAAGATCGACACGCCCGTACCGCGTTTTGCGATCTCGGGTGCGATCTTAAATGCCTCAAGCCCATGCTGAAGCGTCGCGACCCTAAATCCAAACTCATCCGCCAGCAACATCAAATTTAAATGCTCATCTGAGCGATAACCATGAGCATGGACAAGCCGTTTGCCCTCAAGTATCTCCACGATAGGCTGTAATTCCTGATCGTTTCGCGGCTGCACTTTTGTTTTCCCTGCCCGGAAATCATCCCATGACTGCTTGTAATCACGTGCGCGAATAAAAGCGTCACGCATCACCTCGATCGTGCCCTGACGGGTTCGCGGATAACGCAAAACCTGTCCCGGCTGCGGCGATTGTGTCGTACGGCGAACGTTTTCGCCCATCGCAAACTTGATCCCCGAAGGAGCATCTGCGACCGGATAATCCTCAACCGGTTGTCCCCACTTAAACTTGACCGTTGTGCTTTGTCCGCCGATCGAGTTGGCCGAACCGTGCAGTAGCAACGCTCCTGTCACGCCGCCCGCAAGGGCTCGATATATCGCTATGTCGTCCGGATTGAGCATGTCCCGCGTTCGCGTCATTGACGTAACAGAAAACGAACCCTCGTTGATCGCATCAAGCATCGAGTGCGAGTGAGCATCAATAATGCCAGGTGTGACAAATTTGCCCGTCGCATCGATAGTGCGAACCCCGGCCGGAGCTGTAATGTTCTTCCCGATCCGCGTGATCTTACCGTTCTGGATCAAAATGTCCGTATTTTGCAGCGTACCTTTTACCGCAGTCATAACGGTAGCGTTTTTGATAAGTACGTCGTTCTTTGACTGGGCGGAAACAACCAAACTAAGGTTTCCAACGAGCAAAAGTAGCAAAACAAAATATGCAGTAACCTTTTTCATATCTTTTGAGTCTCTCTTAAAATTAACCACTCGCTTACCGCGGACTTTCTGTGTCGTCGGTATTTGT
>JBEBGA010000154.1:0-7025 GCA_040081695.1 Pyrinomonadaceae bacterium | reverse complement strand
TTACCAAAGGGCTCGTCGGCGGTGCACAGTTTCGCCAGACGTTGTATCATTCACATTCGGCTGAGGAGATCTTGGAGAATATCTCGATCTATTTTGAGACGCTCGAGTCGCGTGATACATTTGGCGACGGCGTGGTCGAGTCAGAAAATGATCAGGACTTGGTGCTTGATTCATGCGAAATGCTCTCAACACAGGCTAGGTCAGTGGCGATATAGGTTCGTGGACAAATTCAAAGGTGGTGGAATAGATGAAAAAGATTAACAGGGTTTTTGTGCTTCTTTTAGTGGCAGCAGTTTTTTCGATCGGAGGGTCCGCCCAGGATCTTTTGCCCGACGAGATCATCGCCAAACATCTCGATGCCATCGGAACCAAAGATGCTCGTGCCGGAGTAAAGACCCTCTTTGCATTGGGGACGTCCGAGTTTGAGTCAAAAATTCCGATCGTAAAAGGGGGCGGACGAGCACTTGTTGTTTCAGACCCGGACAATCTTTTCTTCATTATTAGCTTAAATTCAAGAGAGTATCCGTTTGAGAAGATCGGATATTTTAACGGTAAGGCAAGTCTGCCTTATATCGCATCGGGTTCAAGATCACTCCTCGGGCTGTTTATTAATGAGCACATAAAAATATTGTCTGATGGCTTGTTTGGTGGAACCATGTCGTTGCGATGGGCTCTATTGGATCCGGAGTTGAGAAAAGCGAAATCAAAATCTGCCGGCATTAAGAAGGTCGACGGGAAAAAGCTTTATGCGATCGATTATCTAGTAGCTAATATGGGTTCGAACGAATTTACCATCAGGTTGTTTTTTGATGAAAAATTTAACCATGTGCGGTCTGAATACCGACGTGAGGTCATTAGGGGCCAAATAACGTTTGGTTCGGCCAACCAACAAGCAAATGCGAAACTCGCTTTGACTGAGACCTTTTCAGATTTCAGGACGGTTGACGGTATTACGCTGCCCTATACTTATCGGGTAAATTTCGTTTCGAACAGCAACTCCTCGATCAATGAAAATGAATGGGGTATTAATGTCGAAGAGTATCGATTGAATCAAAAACTTGCTCCGGATTTCTTCACTTTCGATACAAAATAGAGATCGAACGGCGGTGTTTGCCGTTTCTATTTGCTGCGGGGTTTTACATGCTTTGATTTTGTTGCGTCACGCAATAGCGGTCGAGGGATCAGAATTTCGATCGGATCTCTGATACGCGTATTGTGAAGATCTTATTTAAATTGAAACTCCTTAAACCAAGAAAAGGCCGGATGTCCGGCCTTTTCTCTTTGAAACAAACTACCTATCAATTCCCTGGTTTATTTTTTCTTTCATCTTCAAATAAGATAGGCGATACGAGCGGACGATATGTTTCGCTGATCCTGATATAGGCATCTGCACGAAGTTTTGAAAAGAATTTTATCTGCTCGCTAGGCTGCCTTTCTGTAAGCATAGCACCTCGAACTGCGTTTTCTTCGAAGACCGATTCGCTACTTGCGGCATCTCGTTCATCAACGCGGAGGATGACTACACCAAGCTGTTCTGCGTCAAAAGGTTCTGTGTATTGACCCACGCTGACTCCCTTGAGCGGTTTTGCAAGTACCTCAACCATTTCCTTAACTTTGAGCTTTTCGATCTTGCCAACTCCTTGTGTTACAACGCCGGCATCACTGTTTTCTTTAACGATCTTTGCCCAATCACCGCCGGCCCTCAGTTGTGCCAACAGCTGTTTTGCTTTATCACGAACGCCCGCCTCGTCACGTCCAGCAAACCCCAGGAAAAGCTCACTGAATGACACTGTCTCTGGTTTTGTAAATTTTTCTTTGTGTTTTTCGTAGTATTCCTTGAGTTCTTTACCGCTAAATCCCCAATAAATTTTCCCCTGGATCTCACGTTGTAAGACCATATCGCGAGTCGCCTGCTTTTTCCAAGTGTCTTTCATCTCTTGCGGGCTGACACCGCTTTTTTCCATTTCGGCGTAAAGAGCCTCAACGGTTTTCATGTTGTACTGCTTCATGATTCCTGCCATTCGCTGGTTGACCTCAGCCTCGATCTCTTTTTCCAGACCCATTTCCTTGGCCTTTTGGATCAGCAGTTCTTCGTTGATCAGATTTGCTATCAATTCGCCCTGTTTTTCATCGACCATTTTCTGGACGTCTTCGCGTTTTTTGCCCTGAGCGACCTCGGCATCAACGATGTCTTTCATCTCGCGTTTAATACGCGAGAGCGTGATCACGCCGTCATTGACCTGCGCAACGACCTCGTCAACAACGCGCGTCTGCGTTTCTTGAGCAAACGCCGTAACACTGAGTGCACCAAATATTAGGGCAAAAATAAATATATGTCGGATCGATCTCATGAAAAACTCCTCGTCGCAATTCGCGAAACAAAATCTTATTATTCGTTCACTACATTATGCAACTTTAGGTTTTGATGCCGAAACGCCCGTGCGCGTTTATTCGCATCAATAAGTTATGTTGCTGGCGAATAGCGGAACTTTTGCGTATTGGTTGTTTTTAAATAATAGTGCGCGGACGTGCCTCTGCAGCGACTCTCCGATGAAGAAAAAATGCTCAAATTGCCATCTCGTTAATTTCGCCGACGCCGGTTGCTGTGCCCGTTGTCAAGGCGATCTTATTGCGGTCGAGAGCGTCTCTATTCCCATGGACAAACGCCGCCCCGGTATCATCGTCCGGGCGCTGGTTTGCCTAGCCGTTTGTATTATGGCGGTGCTCGGCTTTTATTTTTTGCTTGTGATCTCGGCTGACCCTCTCAATATTGAGCAGAAAAGCTCGGTCCGCCGTGCGACCGCGATATTAAAGGAAGAGGGGTTCTCAGGCCACGCATTTCTGCTCGAGAATCTGACCGTTTATCGTAGTAACGACAATTGGCTAAACGCCTCCGTCGCAAAAGAGAGTGCGTACGCCGCGACCAATTTTCCGTTCGAGATAATGACGCTCTACTCCGATTTCTTTACCTATCCCGTCGATGATATCGAGCGGGCCGCTATATTGCTCCACGAAGCAGAGCATCTCAAAGGGCACGACGAGCACGAAGCGTACAAATTTGTCTGGGAAAATCGCAAGGCTCTCGGCTGGACGAAAGATAAATACTGGTCGTCTCCGGTCTGGCAAAATATCAGACAGCAAACCATCGATCACGCACCTGAATTATTTAATTGCCCGGAAGGCGAGTATCGTGACTGTACAGAATAGAGATCATCCGCGGATCAGCGAGAGACACTCCATCGCGGTTTTGATCGGGTCGCCAGTCGCGACAGCAACACGCAAAATGCCGCTCGGGCTAAAGCTCGCACCTTCTCTTGATTCTAATAACTCCATTAATTTTTCAGGTGAAACGCGCGCCTGCTCGCCGAGCTTGATCGCGATACCGTCAACCGTTTTGTCCACTGAAACCAAAGCCATTTGCTCAGCAAGCTTCCTCAGGCGGCCGTAATCGAATAGATTTTCGACAGAGCGGGGAATCCGCCCGTAGCGGTCCTCGATCTCGGCGTGTATGCCCATGAGTTCGTCCTCGGTCTCGGATGACGAGATGCGTTTGTAGGTTCGCAGCCGCTGGCTTGCCTCGGCGATATAGTCCTTTGGAATCGCGACATCGATGCCAAGATTGATCGAAACGCTGACATCATCAGCGATCTCATCCCCACGCATCTCAGCGATCGTGCGTTCGAGCATCTTCGTATAAAGGTCAAATCCGAGAGCATCGAGATGCCCGGATTGCTGCCCGCCAAGAATATTCCCGGCACCGCGAAGCTCAAGATCTAACGCCGCGAGCCGAAATCCCGCACCGAGATCTGAGAATTCACGTATCGCACTCAATCTTCGTCTCGCGATCGGCGTAAGTTCCAATTCGCTGGGTATCAATAGATATGCGTAAGCACGGCGATTCGAACGGCCAACACGTCCACGTAACTGATAAAGCTGTGACAGGCCGTAATTATCGGCACGATTGATGATGATAGTATTCGCTCTGGGGATATCGATGCCGTTCTCGATGATGGTCGTCGCGACCAGCACGTCGTACTTGTAATCGATAAAATCGAGCATCACGTTTTCCATTTCCTTTTCGTTCATCTGCCCGTGGCCGATGGCGACGCGGGCATTTGGCACGATCTTTTGGATAAGGGCGGCGATGGCCTCGATAGATTCGACGCGGTTATGGATAAAAAAGATCTGCCCGTTTCGCGAGAGCTCAAGCTCGATCGCCGAGCGGATCACGCCCTCGGCAAACTGCACGACCTGCGTGTTGATCGCCAGCCGGTCACGCGGCGGCGTCTCGATGACCGACATATCACGCATCCCGAGCAAAGACATATTTAACGTTCGCGGGATCGGCGTAGCCGAAAGCGTGAGTACATCGACTTTTTTCTTCCACTGTTTGAGCTTTTCCTTGTGCCCGACGCCAAAACGCTGCTCTTCGTCAACGACAACGAGTCCAAGCTTTGGCAGCTTAACGTCGGCCGACAAGATCCGGTGCGTGCCGATCAGCACATCGACCTCGCCTTTGCCGGCGGCTTCTGAAACGGCCTTTTGCTCTTTGGTCGATCGAAACCGCGACAGCAGATCGACCTTGACCGGGAACGCGGCAAAACGCTTTTTGAACGTCTCATAATGCTGGTATGCCAATACGGTTGTCGGCGTCAATATAGCCGCCTGTTTGCCGTCCATCACCGCCTTAAAAGCCGCACGCATCGCGACCTCGGTCTTGCCGTAGCCGACATCGCCAATTATCAGGCGGTCCATCGGCGTGGGCGTTTCCATATCGGTTTTAACATCCTCAATAGCCGTCGCCTGATCGACGGTCAGGTCGTAGGGAAATGCGTCTTCGAATTCATGTTGCCAAGGTGCATCGGGGGGAAAAGCATGCCCACGCACTAATTTACGTTCAGCGTACAATTTCAAAAGCTCATCGGCCATATCGCGCATCGCGCGTTTTGCCTTGGCCTTGGTCTTTTGCCATCCGAGCCCGCCCAGCCGGTCAAGCGTCGGTGCCGTCGCCTCGCCGGACGAGTATCGCGACACGAGATCCATACGCTCGACGGGCACAAATAGCTTGGCGTCGTCCGTATAAATGAGCAGCATAAACTCGCGGCTAGTCCCTTGGGATTCTATCGTCTGCAGCCCGTCAAAACGCCCGATGCCATGATCGACGTGGACTACGAAATCGCCCGCTTTGAGATCGCGAAAATCGGAGATAAATGCCCCAAGTTTGCTCTTAGACCGTTTCGTTTTATCCCGTGTGCCGCGAACCTCGGCAACATCCGTCTCGCCAAAAATATCGCTCTCCGAATAGATCGTCAGGCTGTCCGTAGGCAGCTCAAAACCGCCTGAAAGCCCGCCGATCTGTATCGCATCAACCGGAAGATAGATGTCGTATTCCCGCAGCATCTCAGCCAAACGCTCTGCCATTCCCGGCGTGTTAACGACGATAGTTGCCGTCCGGTCAAATTCGCCAACAAACGCCGGCAGGTCACCGTGAAACTTACGCGTCGAACGCGATTGGATCTCAATGTCAGTTACTTTTTCCGCCGTCGAAAAGAGAAAGAGCGGTGCG
The DNA here is from genome assembly GCA_040081695.1 of Pyrinomonadaceae bacterium. GTDB lineage: Bacteria > Acidobacteriota > Blastocatellia > Pyrinomonadales > Pyrinomonadaceae > OLB17. The sequence goes on along the minus strand of JBEBGA010000154.1, from coordinate 1,459 downwards.
GTATCGGTCGCGTCCCCAACAGCAAATTCCTCATCCATTGCCGACGCCGTACGGCCTAGTGCCCGCAGCTCAAGGCTCGGTTTCGTTTCCAGGAGATCTCTCAACTCCTCCGGCATTAGGAAAAGATCGTTTGGCGTCAGGCCGACATCGCCCGATTCGGTGATCGCCTCAAAATTAGCGGTGAGATGTTCGTAGAGATTGATGAGCGTGTGCTCAACCGCGACCGGCTCGTCGATCACCAAAATATGGTTTTTGAGATGGTCAAATACGTTCGCCGTTAGCGGTTTAACGAGCGGCAGGAAAAATTCCCAACCCGAAAACGTCTCGCCGTTCGCTGCAAAATCGATACGATCTTTCAGATTGCGTTTAAATTTTTCGTCCGCGAACCGCTCCGCCGCAAAAAATGCCCAGTCTTTGAGATCCTGCGCCGTGACGGAAAACTCACGCATCGGTGCGATCGAAGTAGATGTAAGCTGTTCGAGCGATAACTGCGTATCAGCGTCAAACGTCCTGATCGAATCGACCGTATCGCCAAAAAACTCAATTCGCACCGGAGTGTCCGCGTCCGGCGACCAGATATCCATTATCCCGCCGCGAACCGAAAGCTGGCCGGGGCCAAACAGAGGCTCTTCGCGAACGTACCCACACGCGAACAACCGCTCGACCAGATCCTCCGGCGGCATATCTTTATCGCGGACGAGCACACAACCTAAAGCTGCGATTTCCTTCGGCGTGACGCTGCGTTGAATAAGGGACCGAGCAGGGAGGATCGCAAAATCACTGGCATTATTGGCAAGTTGCCATAACCCCAAAGCTCTCTGTTCCTGTGTTTCAGCGTGAGGTGAAACACCCGAATAGGGATCGGCTTCGAATGAGGGAAGAGTTGCGATTGTGGATTGCTGATCGCGGATTTCGGATCGAAAGAACGTAAGATCCGATTCCCAAGATTCCAATTCCTGATTCGATTCGGTAACAATCGCAAACCGCTTGCCCGTCTCGGCACGCAGCTTTGACAGCATATACGCCTTTGCCGAAACGGATGTCAGCCCGCTTAGGCTTATGATCCTTTTGCCGGACGCTATTTCTTTTACCAACTGATCGAACTCTTTCGCCATAAAACGCACCTATCCGCAGAAAACGCGCGGGCGGGGCATGGTGCCCGCCGCACGTTCACCTGCGGTAGATTCATTTTGACATATTCGCGAGATGTTTGCTGTGATAGCGGCGGTTAACTATAATCAGAGATTCTATTATGAGCATTCCAGCATTTGACGAGATCGTAGAACCTAATGACCAGACTGAGGCGAGAAGGGCTTCGCTTACGTCGATCGGCGAATTGGTCGGCAACGTCTATCCGAACAAATTCGTCCGTTCCGCGATCAGCGGCGGCGAAGACACGATCACGGCGCTAAAACATTTTGCCAAGATCGCCGATATCGAATCGCGAATGGCCGAGATC
>JBEBGA010000153.1:0-7031 GCA_040081695.1 Pyrinomonadaceae bacterium | reverse complement strand
ATCTTATGCCTGCAGCGGTATTCCAAGCTCTACAGAACCCTACAGGGGGGCTGCGGTCAAGTGGTTTACGTTTGATATTCAAAGTGGAGATTCTTTTTATGTTAGAATTAGTACGTGCAACGGTCCTAGTGCCGACGAACTTACGGAAGGCGATCGCCCGCGTATCGTTCCGACGAAAAGCGCCGAGGTCAAAGCAGAGGTTAAAGCTGCCGCCTATGTAAAGGTGTCGTCGGTACAACACACGGTCTTTGACCTTATCAATCAAAAACGTGCCGAAGTTGGCCTAAAGCCGTTGATCTGGAATGACGATCTTGAAAAGATCGCACGCGGACATTCGGAAAATATGGCCGAGTATGATTTCTTTAGCCATCGCGGACTCGATGGAAAAGCAGTCAGCGACAGAGCCGACAGTGCCGGACTTTCGAAATGGCGTTCGATCGGCGAAAACATAGCGTTTAATCGGGGTTATGCGGATCCTATCGCAAAAGCAGTTGATCTATGGTTAAATTCGCCGTCGCATAAGAACAATCTTTTATCTCCAACGTGGAAGGAATCAGCCGTGGGTGTTGCGATCACTGAAGATGGATCGTATTACTTTACGCAGGTATTTTTGCTTAGAAAATAATTGCTTTTGGACAAACTTAATAAGACTTTGAAGATTCCGAGTTGCTCATTAGAGTAATTCGGAATTTCTATTTTATTCTTTATGGATGCAGCCGGCTTTCACATTACCTTCATTTGCCAAGATAAATTGGACGCTTCGTATTTTGGGGAAGCGTGATGATGGTTTTCATGAGCTTTTTACGGTGTTTCAGACGGTTTCGCTGCATGACACGATCTCGTTTGCGGCGTCTGACTCGCTTGAATTGACGTGTGATAAACCTTACGTGCCTGTTGATGGGCGTAATTTGATATTAAAGGCCGCGGAAATTCTGCGGGCACGATATGGTGTTACGCAAGGTGCGGCGATGCATCTTGAGAAACGCATACCATCGCCCGGCGGGCTTGGTGGTGGATCATCTAATGCAGCAGTAGCGTTGATCGGGCTGGCACGGTTGTGGGAGCTTGATGAGGGGATCGATCTGCAGTCGATCGCGGCTGAGCTTGGGTCTGATGTGGCGTTCTTTTTGTATGGCGGAACTGCGGTCGGCAAAGGCCGTGGTGAGGAGATCGAGCCGATCGACGATAAGTACGAGCCCTATATGTTGATCGTAACGCCGCGGATCAGGGTTTCGACGCGAGATGCATTCAGTAAGCTTGATGCTCCGACCTTGACAAATGAGGCTCGTAATCATATTCTTTCTGTTTGCCGAAAGGAGGCCGGATCTTTGGATCCACGCTCATCGGTATTGACAAACGATTTTGAGCGAACAGTTTTCTCCGCTCATCCTGAGATCGAAAATGTGAAAAACACGTTATTAGGTCTTGGGGCAGTAAACGCCGCGTTGAGCGGTAGCGGAGCAAGCGTTTTCGCAGTATTTGAAAAAGAAGAGACACGACAAGCTGCTATAAAAGCCCTCGATCAAGCATCGACCTGGCGAAAGTTTGCCGTATCAACCATCTCGCGAGATAAGTATCGCGAGGCGCTTAATTTGCGTTAGGTTGTTTCCGATCAGTTTCTTTAATTCGCATTGGGGCGTAGCCAAGTGGTAAGGCACCGGTCTTTGGATCCGGCATTCGTAGGTTCGAGTCCTCCCGCCCCAGCCAATTAGAAATGATGACGGACGATCTATGGTGGGGTCGTCCGTTTTTTATTTCGAACCATGAGCGTAACGGGAAAGATCAAAATATTTTCGGGCAATGCCAATCGCGAATTGGCGGCTGAGATATGCGGACAGCTCGGCATTGAACTGGGAAAAGCTAGCACCGAGCGGTTTTCGGATGGCGAGTTTAATTTTCAGATCGAGGAAAATGTTCGCGGCCATGACGTATTTATCGTCCAGCCGACGTGTCCACCGTCTGATCGCCATCTAATGGAGCTGTTGATCATGATCGACACCTTTGTCAGGGCTTCGGCTGAGCGTGTTACTGCGGTGATCCCATATTTTGGTTACGCACGGTCTGATAAAAAGGATCGTCCACGTGTGCCGATCGCCGCAAAGCTCGTCGCAAATTTGATAACTAAAGCGGGTGCACAGCGTGTTTTGACGATCGATCTGCACGCGTCGCAGATACAAGGGTTTTTTGATATCCCTGTAGATCACCTTTATGCGGCACCGATCGTGGTCGATTATTTTAAGTCGAATCCGATCGAAAATCTGATCGTTGTCGCACCCGACACCGGCGGAGCCGAGCGTGCTAGGGCGTACGCAAAACGTCTCGGTGCGGGACTCGCACTTTGCGACAAACGCCGCGAGCGTGCGAACGAAGCCGATGTGATGAATATCGTTGGTGATGTCAGCGGAAAGAATTGTTTGATAATCGACGATATGTGCGATACCGGCGGCACCATTTGCAAGGTTGCTGAGGCGTTACACAAAGCAGGTGCCAATGAGATCTCGGCGTGTTTTACGCACGGCGTGTTGTCTGGCAAAGCGGTCGAAAATATCAGCGGATCATATTTGAAAAAGGTCATCGTGACTAACACCATCCCCATCAGCGACAACGGAATGCCGCTGGTCGAGGGCGGCAAGATAGAAGTTTTGAGCGTCGCCGAGCTACTGGCTTCGGCGATCAGGTCGATACATGACGAGACGAGTGTTTCGTCGCTGTTTATTTGATAGTGGTCAGTGGTCAGTGGTTAGTGGTCAGATTAAGATCTGATCTTGCTGACCACCGGCCACTGGTCACTGTCCACTAACTAAAATTATGGCAGAAAAAGTAATTGTAAAAGCAGTACAGCGTGATACACGCGGTAAGAATGAGAATCGTCGGCTGCGTGCTGAGGGCAAGATCCCGGTCATCGTCTATGGCGGTGGTACCGAGAGTTTTGCGGCGACGGCTGAGTTAAAAGATCTGGCCGCCATCATCCGTTCGGATTCGGGTATCAACACCGTGTTTGGCCTCGATATCGAGGGACAGGGCATTAACGATGTCATTTTTCAGGATCGTCAGATCGACGCCGTTAGGGGCCGTCTGATCCATGCGGATCTGCGACGATTTGCCAAGGGCGAAAAGATCGAGATGACCGTTGCCATCCACCTGACCGGCCATGCAATTGGCTTGCAGGAAGTTGGTGCCGTGCTGACGCAGTCAATGCGTGAGATCAAGGTGCTTTGCGAACCCGCAAAAACGCCGGAGTCGATCGATGTCGATGTGACCGATTTGGAAGCAGGAAGTTCGATCCACGTGTCTGACCTCAAGGTCGGCGAAGGTATCGAGATCCATGACAGTCCAGAGACGGTCGTCGCGACGATCATCACAGTTCAGGAAGTTGTGGTCGAAGCACCCGAAGAGGGAACACAGCCTGAGGTTATTGGCGAGGCTCCTGCTGAACCTGAAGCCGACGGCGGTGAATAATTGATCGACGCGGACGCATCCAATTGGCTCGTTGTCGGGCTCGGAAATCCGGGCCCGCAATACGAAAAATCGCGGCACAATCTAGGGTTTATGCTCGTAGATCTGCTCGCGGGCCGGTTGCAGACGCAGGTAAAACGGGACGAATGCAGAGCGTTAATAGGACGCGGCATTATTGACAATCAAACGGTCGAGCTGGCAAAGCCACAGACGTTCATGAACCTGAGCGGGGAATCGGTAAGTTGCTTGATCGCCAAAGATGACAGGTCGGTCAAACGGCTGATCGTCATCTCGGACGACCTGGCGTTACCTTTTGGGACAATGCGAATTCGTCCGCAGGGTTCGCACGGCGGGCAAAACGGGCTGAGGTCGATCATCGATTGTTTGAAAACGCAGGAATTTATCCGATTGCGGATAGGAATTCAGCCTGAGCATCCGGTAGCGGACGCGAGCCGGTTCGTTTTGGAAAATTTCGCCAAGGGCGACGCCGAAACGCTTGATAAGACATTGGATATAGCCGCCGACGCCGTGCGGTGCATCATCACGGATGGTGTGGATGCGGCGATGGCGAGATTTAATTAGTTATTGAAATATAGAGAAAATCCTTACTTCATCTCAGTTGAAGATGAGGTTTGTAACCGAAAGGAGATAGGAAATAAATGGGAAACAGAACTTACGAAGTAATGTATATCGTCGATCCGGGAACGGAAGCCGATAAGATCGAAAAATTGAACGACGCTGTCGCCAAATTGATCGAAAAAGAAGGCGGCGAGGTCATCCGGATGGATGATATCGGCATGAAAGACCTTGCTTATCCGATCCAGAAAAAGAACACCGGCCACTATGTGCTCTTTGAGATACAGGGCTCGGGACAAGAGATCCTGGAACTCGAACGCCGTATGCGCGTCAACGATATGGTCATGCGTTACATCACCGTCCGCGTAGATGAGGATCGTAAAAAAGCAGATAAGCTCCGTTCAAAACGTGAAGCTAAAGCAGCAAAGCGTGCAACGTTCCGTGCAACGGCCGAAACAACCGAAACAGCGGAGGCAGGGGCAGAGGCTTAAGAGCCGACGCCGGGGAGAAAAGTTATGGCAGACAATGAAATGGAAATAATGGATGATCGCGGTGGTTTAGGCGTCGGCGAAGACGTCATTGGTGACCGTCCGCGTCGATATCAGCGCCGCCGCCCGCGTAACATGGTGCCGGACTATGTCGATTGGAAAGATGTCGATCTTTTGAGAGAGTTTGTGCCGGAACGCGGCAAGATCATGCCGCGCCGCATATCGGGTATCACCGCTAAAGATCAGCGCCGCGTCGCAAAAGCGATCAAGCGTGCGCGTTCGATGGCAATGCTGCCGTTCGTCGATGATTAAAAAATGCAAAAGCCCTTCGTCGAGTAAGGGCGTATCACTCAAGTCGGATGTTTCGCCCGCGGCTTACGCTCGGGCCTCCGCAAAGGAAATATAATGGCAAATACTACAGTTTTATTACGCGAAGATATCGATAATCTTGGCGGCCGCGGCGAGATCGTCAAGGTCAAGGCCGGTTACGCTCGCAACTACTTGCTGCCGCAGGGCTTTGCGACGCTCGCGACCAAGGGCAACGTCAAGCAGATCGATCAGGAAAGAGAGGCACTCTTAAAAAGAGCCGCTGTTGAAAAGGCGACCGCCGACGCTCAGCGTGAGCAGATGTCGAGCATCAGCCTGACGTTCGAACGCAAATCGGGCGACCACGGCCAACTTTTTGGTTCGGTCACGTCGATGGATATCGCCGAGGCTCTCCAGGCCACGGGCTACGAGATTGACCGCCGACGTATCTCTCTTAAAGATGCGATCAAGGAAACCGGCGAATACACGGTTAACGTCAAACTTCACCGCGAAGTGACATTGGCTGTGCCTGTGACCGTCACCGCCGAAGGCGGCGAAATGCCTGTTAAAGAAGACAAGAAAAAGGCGAAAGCCGAAGAGGTCAAGGCTGAAGAAGCCGCTCCGGTCGCCGAAGAAGCGGTTGCGGAAGAGGTTGTAGCTGAAGAAGCACCAGCCGAAGACGAAGCTGCTGCCTAAATGCAGGTAAGATCTAACCGCGAAAATCGCGAAATACACGAATATTATTTTCGAGTATTTCGCATTTTTCGCGGTTAAATTCTTATTGACCTACCGTAAATATCCGCTTTATTTAGGGTTACCAACTTTCGATATCGGCCTTTAGACAAGGCCGTTTTTTGTGGCTAAAATTAGCATCACTCAACAAGAATTTTCATCAAAATGGCAAGTGTTTTTCCCGACAATCGACGAGAGCAGTATCTCGAAAAGCCTTTACCTTCGAGCGAGGAAAGCGAACGCGTTATTCTTGGTGCGATATTGCTTGATAATTCGGTCATCGCACAGGCTGTCGAGCATCTCAAGCCAGAGGATTTTTACTCACCGCTGAATCGCCGCGTTTTTGCTGCGATGATCGCCCTGTTTGAAAAGCAGACGCAGATCGACCCGATCCTGATCGGCGAGGAGCTGAAAAAAGAGGGTTCGCTTGATTCGATCGGCGGTATTACGACGATCACGAATCTGACGTTCGGTCTGCCGCATTTTTCGAACGTCGAAGAGTACATCAAGGTCGTCCGAGACAAATCGGTCATTCGTACGCTGATCCGCACTTGCAACTCGATCACGGGCGAGGCTTTGGCCGAAGAAGAAGATTCCGAAATCATCCTCGACCGCGCCGAGCAGGCGATATTTGCACTTGCTGAGGCTCGGACAAATCAGAGTTTTTCGCGTATCGGGCCTATTTCAGATCGTGTGCTCGCTAGGGTTAAAGAACACGCCGCTAACGGTTCCGGCCATGGAATTACCGGTCTTTCGACCGGGTTTTATGAGCTTGATGATCTGACCTCAGGTTTGCAGCGAACGGATCTGGTCATTATCGCGGGACGTCCCTCGATGGGAAAGACTGCATTTTGTCTGAATCTAGCTCAAAATGCTGCGGTTAAATCTAATGCGGTCGTGGCTGTTTTCTCGCTCGAAATGTCGAAAGAGCAACTCGTTACTCGTATGCTCAGCAGCGAGGCAAAGATCAATGCACACCGTTTTCGCACGGGGCATCTGATGGGCAAAGAATGGGAAAATCTTGCCCACGCCATCGGCACGCTTTCGGATGCACGCATATTTATTGATGATTCGCCGGGCATTTCGGTGCTTGAGATGCGTGCAAAATGCCGCCGCCTGGCTGCCGAGCAGAAACAGATCGATCTGATCGTCGTGGATTATCTTCAGCTTATGGGCGGCAACAGCAGCGGCCGACGCAGCGAAAATCGCCAGCAACCGCGAAATTCGAATGGATGTTTCTGCGGCAGTCATATGTACCCCGATGTCGACATTACAGGCCGCCAAAATGCCTTCCCGCCGGCATTTTTAGACTTACAGCAGGGCACCATAACGGCGGCTCTGCTCGCCGCCTAGGCCCCAGAAGCCAAAAGGTTTTTCCGCTAATAAGTGGGAGTGCGCCCAATTCGAATCAATTTTGGGCAATGGCAACCAGTGCCTTGCGGGTCTCAGCATTGAAGAAACCATGGATACCGC
>JBEBGA010000152.1:0-7045 GCA_040081695.1 Pyrinomonadaceae bacterium | reverse complement strand
ACATTGCACAGGACCCGACCAACCTGTCGGCGTTTGGTTACTCGAACGGGGTCAATACGCTCAGGTTTGACGGCAACAACAAACCCGGACGTGTGGTCTATGAGTTGTGGCGTCGGCACGGCGACACGGTCGATTGGTACCTGCACATGACCACCCGCCGCCAGCGTCTGATCGATACGCCGGTCTCGCCGGGACAATATTATATGTACAAGGTCAGGGCAGTCGGGGCGAGATCTGTTTCAAACTTTTCAAACGTCGCTGTGGTTTATGGGGCGGTGTGAATGGGGAAGTAGTCAGTAGTCGGTAGGCAGTAGGCGGTGGCCAGTAGGCAGTAGGCAGTAGGCAGGACGCAGGAAGAAGAAGCCGCGAGCGTGATGCTTGCGGCTTTTGGTTTAGGCAGAAACGCAAGTGTTAACGAGCGTGCAGATAATGGACACGCACGCTTCCTTACGGTCGCGTTTCCGCCTTAGAAAATGCATCGCGGAAAACTTTATACAGTTCGCTCGCGTCTAAATCTGAGTATCTACCCGAACGTAAATCCTTTTTTTGTGAATAAAATTGTATTAAACTAAACGTCGTATAAGTGCGTAGGTAATCTTAATGATCGAAGCCGGAACATTTTTGCAGCAGCGATATCGCATCGATAAAAAGATCGGGCAGGGCGGTATGGGAGCGGTGTATGTCGCGACCGATGAGCGTTTTGGCAGCACCGTCGCGATTAAAGAAACGCTTTGCATGGACGATAACTTTCGCAAAGCCATTGAGCGCGAGGCACGGCTGCTAAACAGCCTCAAGCATTCGGCTTTGCCGCGTGTCAGCGATCATTTTGAGGAAGAGAACAGCCAGTTTCTGGTGATGGAATACATCCCCGGCGACGATATCTGCTGCGTGCTCGACAACGCCGGCGAACGGATATCTGCCGACAAGATGCTGAAATACGCTGATCAGCTGTTGGACGCGCTGGACTATCTTCACAATCAGGTGAGCCCGATCATCCACCGGGACATAAAACCGCAGAACATCAAGGTCACGCCAAAAGGCGACGCTATACTGCTGGATTTTGGACTTGCAAAGGGCAACCCGACCGATGCCGACCACGCAACGGCAGCAAAAAGTATCTTTGGCTACTCACGAAACTACGCATCCCTCGAACAGATCCAGGGAACGGGAACTGATCCTCGGAGTGATCTATATTCGCTAGCAGCGACTTTCTATCATTTGCTTACGAATAAAGCACCCGACGACGCGTTGACGCGGGCGATGGCAGTACTGAGTCAAAAAGACGATCCGCTCGTCCCGGCAAATGTTGTCAGCGCGGATGTACCTCGCGGCATCGCGGGAGTGTTGCAAAAAGCGATGTCATTGAACGCCGACGAGCGTCCCGCGACGGCCAGCGATATGCGGCAGATGTTGCGCGAGAGTGAAAACTACGCATACCTTGCCGACCCCGCCACCATTGCCATCTCGTCTGAAAAGACAGCGACGTTGGGACAGTCAACACATGTTGGACAGGATGCGACGCGGGCCGGTTCTATTCATAGCACAGACGCCAAGACCGAGATCTTACCGGCAAATCTATCGCAAATGACTTCGCTCAAAGCCGGTGACAATGCTCCGCAACAAACAAACGTCGCTGCGGCACACCTCACGTCAGCAGCGCCCAAGCGTAGATTCGGCTTTGCCGCGGGTGCATTGGGAATGCTGCTGGTCGGAGCGGCGGTTGCGAGTGGACTATATATCTTTAAGCCGTCGGTTTTTGGCATCACCCCGACCGAAACGGACAAGACTTCGGCGAACACTGCCGACGTTCCTGTTGTGGCGGATACCAACGCGGTTGCTAACGCAAATACAAACACAAACTCGGCTCAAGTGGCTGCAGCATCTTCTGCCGCAACCGCAAATAAGGCAGAGCCGCGAACCGCAGATACGACCGCGAAAACCGGCGAGACCGCTAAAAACGACAAGGCCGACGAAGATACCGTCACTATCACAGATGACGATGGTACGACGGTCCAGTATCCTGCGGGTGGAAAAGAAGGAAATATTGTCGTTACCGAAAAAAATGCCGACGGTACGACCCGCACGAGTGTTATCCGCAACACTCAGATCCCGCCAAATATCCAACGTCCGCCAAATCAGGGCGGGCCGTTTCCACCCGGATTTGATCCGAGAAATCTAACACTCGAGCAAAAACGCCGGATGAAAGAATACATCAGGCGCCACGGCCGTCCTCCGCAACCTGCTCAGACGCCGCGTCCACAGCCCTAAATGAAATAGAAGAATATTAAGCGGAAACGACGCCTTCGAGCGGGAAAAACCGGTCGATAAATTCGAGGTGTAGGCGTGTAATACCGTCCGGGCCGATGCGTGAGCTGCGCACGACAGACAGGATCTGAACGCCAAACCGCTCGCTCGTCACACGTAAAAATGTGCCGGGCGATGCATCCAATGTCGTAAAGACGGCGGCTCCGCCGAGGCTGATATTTTCAGTTACGGTCGATTCGGAAAATAGGACATTGCCCGCGTCATCTACCTTTTCGAGTTTTAATGCTTCGGGGATAAAGTACCGCGTTTGTTTGCGCAGGTCTTTTGGCAGATCGCTGTCGTCGGCACGCAGATCCGCTTCGGTCAGGCTCCAGAAACCGCGGCCTTCGTCTTCTCGGTGCGTCAGGTCGTATAGACGCGACGGATGTTCGAGATAGCCTTCAGGGGCTTTTTTGCCGGTAAAAGCAACGCCGATCGAGTATTCCTGTTCGTTTATGTTACGCCCGACAGGGATACAGCGACGGACAAGTCCCCAGATCTTGTACTGCGGCTCGCTATAATCAAAAGACCTGAGCTGACGCGGAATCGGTGCTGTCAGCAGCACGAGGCGTCCGCGTTTGATCGGGCGCTTTAGCAGAAATCCCGCGCCAAATGCAGAGATGTCGTTTAATCGTGTCACCTCGTACCAACTCAGATCGCTGTCCAATTTGACCTCGACGCGCACCGGCAGAGGCAGCGCAATTCTTTGTATGCGCCGGTTCTCTTTTTCGACGACGGGCCTCGAAATGGCCGGGTCGATAGCACGGGTCTGTTGTGATTCTGTGGACAACATTTTAAGTTCAAAAACTGACCGGGAAAACGGGTAAATCAGGAGGTTCCGCGAGTTGCTAAGCAGGCTTTTAGCCTGTAAAATATAGAAATAGTTAAGGCACACACTTTTCCAGAAACAGTACGACAACACGCCCTCTTTCAAACCGGAAAAACGCAGGATTTTTTAAGTAAATGGATTCACTTTTAGAAAACACACAACCCATCAATATCGAAGACGAGATGCGCCGGTCGTATCTCGACTACGCCATGTCCGTCATCATCGGCCGAGCTTTGCCGGATGTTCGTGACGGGCTCAAACCGGTTCATCGCCGCATTTTGTTCGGAATGTACGAGCAGGGAAATGTCGCCGGCAAGGCGTACCGTAAATCGGCACGTGCGGTCGGCGATGTGATGGGTAAATATCACCCGCACGGCGACTCGGCGATATATGATTCGATCGTGCGAATGGCGCAGGATTTTTCGATGCGTTATCCGCTGGTGGACGGGCAGGGAAACTTTGGTTCGATCGACGGCGACAACGCCGCTGCGATGCGTTATACCGAGGTTCGCTTGGCAAAGATCGCGGGCGAGATACTCGACGACATCAACAAAGAGACCGTCGATTTCCAGCCAAATTACGACGAATCGCTATCCGAGCCGAAAGTCTTGCCGACACGCGTCCCGCTGCTCCTGGTAAATGGTTCCGAGGGGATCGCCGTCGGTATGGCGACAAAGATACCGCCGCACAACCTGACCGAGGTTCTCGACGCGACGATCGCTCTTATCAAAGAGCCTGAGATCTCGTTCGATCAGCTTATCAAGCACGTTCCCGGCCCCGACTTTCCGACCGCCGGATTTATCTACGGCCGCGAAGGCATCGTTAGCGCTTACAAAACAGGCCGCGGCATCATCCAGATGCGTGCTAAGGCCGTCGTCGATGAGATCGGACGTGGCGACCGTGTTCGCAATGCCGTCGTCATCACCGAGATCCCTTATCAGGTCAATAAAGCGCGTCTGATCGAAAAGATCGCCGAGCTTGTTCACGAAAAACGTCTCGACGGCATCTCGGAGATCCGCGACGAATCGAGCCGCGAGGGCATGCGTGTCGACATCGAGCTCAAACGCGACGCCATCCCGCAGGTGATCCTCAACAAACTCTACAAGCTGACGCCGATGCAATCGTCGTTTGGCATTATCAACATCGCGATCGTTGACGGCCAGCCAAAAGTGCTGACGCTCAAGCAGATGCTCGAAGCATTTGTCGAATTTCGCCGCGAGGTGGTTCGCCGCAGAACAGAGTTTGACCTGCGTAAGGCTCAGGCGCGTGCTCATATCTTAGAGGGTTTGAACAAAGCCATCGACGCACTCGATTACATCATCCCGACGATCCGCAACTCGCGCAGCGTGGATGAAGCGAAGCAATGGCTGACGGCAAATCTCAAGACCGCGTCCGAGATCTCCGCGTGGCGCGGCGTCACGGGCGAAAAGTCTAAGGACGTGTTTCTCAAAGAGCTCACCAAAGTCCTTGGCAGCCTAGAGTTTTCCGAGATACAGGCACAGGCGATCCTCGATCTGCAGCTGCGTCGCCTGTCGGCGCTTGAGCGGCAAAAGATCCTCGACGAATACGCCGAGATCATCAAATACATCGCCGAGCTTGAGAATATCCTTGCAAATGAAAGCGTTCTGCGTCAGGTCATCACAGACGAGCTGCTTGAGGTCAAAAAGGCTTATGGCGACGCCCGCCGGACGATCATCGTCGATGCCGACGCCGAGTTTAACATCGAGGACCTCATCGCCGACGAAGAGGTCGCCATCACCGTCACTAAAGCCGGCTATATCAAACGCACGCCCGTCTCGACCTATTCGCGGCAGGGACGCGGCGGCAAGGGCCGACTGGGAGCCACCGCCAAGAACGAGGATTTTGTCGAGCATCTGTTTACGGCGTCGACGCACGACGCGCTGATGATCTTTACGGACGACGGCCAGGTCTTTAAGATGAAGGTCCACGAGATACCTGAGGCTGCCGCCGCCGCTCGCGGCAAAGCCGTGGTCAACATGGTCCAGCTATCCAGCGAGCGTAAGCTCGTCGCGACAATGGCCGTGCGTGATTTTAGCGAAGAGGTCTATCTCACGATGGTCACTAAGCTCGGCGTCATCAAAAAGACGCTGCTCAGCGAGTATCAAAACATCCGTGCCAACGGCATCAACGCCATCAACATCGACGCGGGCGACGAGCTGCTCGAGGTGATCCGCACCGACGGCAAGTGTCAGATCTTTGTCGCGACGCACGACGGCATGGCGGTCCGCTTTCAGGAAACGGACGTTCGCCCGATGGGGCGTGCGGCACGCGGCGTGCGGGGCGTTAATCTGCGGGGCAGCGATTATGTCGTCTCGGTCTGCAGCGTGTCACAGGAGGGAACCGAAAAGATCCTCTCCGTGTCCGAAAAAGGTTTTGGCAAACAGACCACGGTCAACAGCTATCGCCTGACAAAACGCGGCGGCGTCGGCGTCATCAATATGAAGACCACCGACAAAACCGGCAAGGTCGTCGCATCGTTTCCCATCGAAGAGGACAGCGAGATCATGATCATCACCCAACAGGCAAAACTCATCCGCCTCGGCGTTGACAAGATCCGCGAAACCGGCCGCAGCGCCCAAGGCGTCACCCTAATAAAATGCGGCGACGAAGACCTCGTAACATCCGCCTCACTATTAGCGGCGGCTGAGGATGAAGACGAATAAAGGCAGAAACGCGAGTGTGAACGAGCGTGCAGTTCCAAATCAGCACGCTCACTAACGGTCGCGTTTCCGCCTAAGATTAAAAGGCTTCGCGATATGCGAAGCCTTTTTCTTTGGTCGCCAACGGCGACTGACATTAAAGCCTAGGGAGTAGCGACCAACGGGAGCGAATCCCTAGGTTATAGCCAAACGAATTTCCGTCCCTGTAGGGGACGAACATCAACGCCATTTGTTCGACGCTTTCAGCGTCGGAATATGTACGCAAACCTAACCTAGGGTTACGCAAACTCCGTTCGCTCACCCTAGGCTTTATAAGTGCGTCGCCGTTGGCGACCGGTAAATGCAATCCGACGCTGTATTGAATCTTGGTCCATCTTGGTCCACCTGGTCCGGACCGGACCAAAGACCGTGATGGTAGCGGCTTTTGTTTATTCGAATAGCGGCGTTGGGGCGTTGTTTCGCATTAGAGATGTCAGGCCAAAATGCTCGTACGCAAGGCGCGTCGCCATGCGGCCTCGAGGGGTCCGGTTGAGAAACCCGATCTGGAGCAGGTATGGTTCGATGATCTCTTCGATCGAATCTTTTTCTTCGTGGATCGCGGCCGAGATCGTGCTCAAACCCACGGGGCCGCCATCAAATTTTTCGATTATGGTTTTGAGGAGTTTGGCATCCATTTCATCGAGGCCATAGCTGTCGACCTCCATCCGGTCGAGAGCGTCACACGCGACATGTTTGGTCACGCAACCGTCGTGATCGACCTCGGCAAAATCACGCACACGGCGGAGCAGGCGGTTAACTATACGCGGCGTGCCGCGTCCGCGTCGTGCGATCTCATGCGAACCTTGTTCTTCGATCTCAACATTTAGAATACCCGCAGAGCGGTTACAGATCGTTTGCAGATCGTCAATGCCGTAGAAATCGAGGTGAAAAATAATGCCAAATCTTCCGCGTAGCGGAGCTGTTATCAAACCCGGCCGCGTCGTCGCCCCGACCAGCGTAAATTTTGGTAGCTCAAGCTTTATTGACCGTGCTGCGGTGCCCTGGCCGATCATGATGTCGAGATTGTAATCCTCCATCGCGGGATAGAGGATCTCTTCGATGGCCGGATTGAGGCGGTGGATCTCGTCGATGAAGAGCACATCGCCCTCTTCGAGGCCCGTAAGGATCGCGGCGAGATCGCCGGCTTTTTCGATCACAGGGCCGGAGGTCGATTTGAGCGATGCTCCCATTT
>JBEBGA010000151.1:0-7056 GCA_040081695.1 Pyrinomonadaceae bacterium | reverse complement strand
CGCTGCCGCACGCACAACGTCCCAAGTGTCGATTCCGAGTGCGTTACAGAGCTTTGCCATTTCGTTTGCCATGCCTATATTTATTGCACGAAAGGTGTTTTCCCACAGCTTTGCCGCCTCGGCTACACGCGCCGAGGAAACGGTATGTACCTGTCCGACGATCTGACCATAGAGCATCGCCGCCGCCTCGGTCGAGTCGTCCGAACACCCGCCGACGACCTTTGGAATATTGTGCGTCTGAAACTGCGGATTGCCGGGATCAACACGCTCGGGCGAGAAGGCGAGCAAAAACGCCTCGTCGAGCTTAAATCCTTTTTCCTCAAACATCGGCTGCAAAACCTCGTCGGTAGTACCCGGATAGGTCGTCGATTCGAGAATGATAAGCTGGCCGGGCCGCATATATTTTTGGATCTCAGCACCGGCTGTCAGGATATAGGACATGTCCGGATCCTTGGTCTTGCGAAGCGGCGTCGGGACGCAGATTATAATTACGTCGCAATTTACGAGCTGGCTGAAGTCAGTCGTCGCCGTTAGCTTGCCCGATGAGATACATTTTTGAACCGTCTCGTTCGTCACATCGACAATGTGCGAACGTCCCGCGTTTATTTCATTTGTCTTGTGTTTATCGACCTCAAAGCCAATGGAGTCAAAGCCTTTGAGGCAAAATTCGACTATCAGCGGCAGACCGACATAACCCAGCCCGATGACGCCAATGCAAGCATTTTTTTCAGAGATCAGTTGTTGTAAATCGTCTTTGATCATTATTTGTCCGGTCAAGAATATCTAAATAATTGCGGAATATATTGGTAGATTTAGGCAGAAAAGCCCTGAGTATTAAACTATGTTAAGCACGGCGGTTAGTCAAGATTATATTCGATTATGCTATGATGCTGACTGGTGATTGGTCTGACCTCCCGTAGTATTTATAGTTTTAATAGCAGGTTTTCCCCAGCTCTCTATGAGTTTTGAGATCGCATCAAGCAATCCGGTGGTCAAAGCCGTTGTCGAAGGCACCGCGCCGCGTCCTGCCCAACTGGCGGCGTCGCGCGGTATGTTACCTCTGCCACAAGCCGATCTACTTGAGATACTCGTCAGCTTTTACAACGGTAACGACCCCGAGCTAAAAGAAAACTCACGCGTGACGCTTGCCGAGCAAAACGCCGAATCGCTCACCGAGACGATACGTTCGGCAGATGTGGCACCGATCGTGCTTGCCTTTTTTGCCGAGCGGACCGACCTCCCCGCTGCGATCCACGAGACGATCCTGACAAACGCAAAGACCCCGCCGGGTTCGATCGCAAAATTTGCCGCCGCAACAGAAAACGGTTCGCTGATCGAGCTAATCGCACTAAACCAGCAGCTCCTAATCCAAAATCCGCCGATCCTCGACGCGATATTAAAGAATCCCAGCCGAACGCCTGAGGCCGAGCGCCGTGCGACCGAGATCAAGCGCGAGTTTTTTGAAAAAGAACGCGGTGCCCAGCAGATCGCTAACGAGATGCGTGCTCAAGGTAACGAAGCGGCCGCTGAATTTCTCGAACAGTCCGAGTCCGATCTGAGTGCCGAAGACGCGATCTTTCTTGCGGGTATGATCGAGGTTCCCGACCACGAAACGGACGACTCGTGGCTAAGCCTTGAATACATCGAAGAAGTCTACGAAGAGACCGAGGAACAGCGTCAGGCTGCTATTCACAAGATTATCGGCGAGTTGCAAACCGAAGAAGACGAGATACCCGGCGAGCGCATTTCGATGATCAACCGCGTGATGAAGATGGGCGTCAAAGACCGCGTCAAGCTCGGCATGAAAGGCGACCGCGAGGCCCGCAACATCCTCATCCGTGACCCGAACCGTCTGGTCTCGTCGGCCGTGGTCAACAATCCGCGTATCACCGAGCAAGAGGTCGAGTCGATCGCATCGATGCGTTCGATAACCGAGGACATCCTCCGCCAGATCGCGTCAAACCGCCAATGGGCCCGCAGCTATAACATCGGTCACAGTCTGGCGAAAAATCCGCGAACGCCTATCGCCAACGCGATCACGATCATGAGCCGTCTGCAGCTTCGAGATCTGATCGCTCTGTCAAAAAACCGTAACGTCTCCGATGCCGTCCGACGCCAGGCTCTGCGTCTGCACACCGCCCGCACCGGCGGCGGCAATCGCGGCTAGAGAAATTTCACGATACGCCCGGTCTTAACAAACGAACCCGCCATATCAGTAAACGTATGGCTCGCCGCACCTAGCCATAAACCGATAAACGCGAGCAGCATAAAGTTGTCGACGAGATTTGTGCGAATAAACGCGCCGATACTTCGCCACGCGTAGGCAAAGTCGGAAATTGCGGGAGCATCGCCTCCGGTGAAGACGTACCAAGCGACAGCCGCGACATAGACTGCGATGGTCAAAACACCGAGAAAATATACGACGCGGATCAACGCCCCAAATATCAACCCGTGCGAGAACCGTGATCTGTGTTTGAAAAACGACCGATATGGATACCACAAAAATCGAAAGATAAACCACCGCGAATATTGCCGCGAGACTGTATCAAGGTCGGGGCCAAACATCACTCCGCCAAAGATAAACGCAACCGCGACTGTCGCTGACGCAAACGGGTTTCGCGTCACGGCATAAGTCGCCGCAAACGCAGGCAGCGCGAGAAAAACCGTTATGACATCATGTGTGCGTCCGCTGGGCATCGCTACATTCTACCGCGTCGGGCGGTGCGAGCGGTATTGTGCTAGAATCTTCCGTTTGGCATGGCATCCATCTGGCAAAAACTAAAAACGACGCTCGCGATGATCAAGTTCGAGCACACGCTGTTCGCACTGCCTTTCGCATTTCTCGGTGCGATCCTCGCTGCAAACGGCGTCCCGACTTGGCGACAAATACTGTGGATCACGGTGGCAATGGTCGGGGCACGCTCGGCGGCGATGACTTTTAACCGCATCATCGACCGCGATATCGACGCCGCAAATCCTCGTACGGCGAACCGCGAGATCCCGTCCGGCAAACTCTCGCTGACTTTCGCGTGGGTCTTTCTCTATGTTTCGGTTGCCGTGTTTGTCCTGGCCGCTTGGTCGCTCAACTGGCTCACGTTCGCCCTGTCGCCGGTCGCACTGCTTTTTGTGCTCGGATATTCATACGCCAAACGCTTTACGGTCTTTGCCCATCTGCTGCTCGGATCGGCGCTAGCCATCTCGCCGTCAGCAGCGTGGATAGCGGTTCGCGGTAACTTGATAGATGAGGTGCCGATCCTGTTGTCAGTGTTTGTGTTGATCTGGACCGCCGGGTTTGATGTGTTGTATGCCTGTCAGGATTTCGAATACGACCGCAAAGCGGGCCTGCGTTCGATACCTGCACGTTTCGGCATCAAGAACGCCCTCTGGATCGCACGCCTCTTTCACTTTCAGGCGTTCATCGTACTGTTGCTGCTATGGCTTGTGACGGGAATGTCATGGCTCGCTCTCGCCGGAGTAATTGCCGTGGGAGCACTCTTTATCTATCAACACTCCATACTTCGCGGCGGCAACCTCTCGCGCATGAACGCCGCATTCTTTACCACCAACGCCTTCGTCAGCGTCATATTGCTGCTGACATTTGGCGGTGCGGTTTTTCTTAACTGAACAGCAACAGAAATCGAAAATAAATTAACCGCAGATGGACGCGGATAAGCACCGATAAAGAAAATGATCTAACCTTTTCTTATCCGCTTTTATTTGCGTTCATCTGCGGTTAATTCCTTTCGCATACAGACGCTGTTTTCGACCTCGGCGTATTGGCCGTAATTTGGGATCACTTCGTAACCCTCGCGCCCATAGAGAGCTATAGCTTCGGGCTGTTTGAAACCGGTCTCAAGCACACAAGCATCATAGCCCTGTTCGCCTGCCCACGCTTCGAGTTCCGCAAGCACCTTTGCCGCGATCCGCTGTCCGCGATATTCGGGCCGCACAAACATCCGCTTGATCTCGGCCTCAGTTTCGGTATGCCGCTTAAAAGCTCCGCAGCCTACCGTAGTTTTCCCGTCGTACGCAAGTACGACGCCCTCGACCCCCGCAAGCTTATTAAACTGAGCGTAAAAATAATGGTCCTCGCCATCACGCTGCCTCAGTTCCGCATCGAGCAGCTCGACCAGCGAATAAAGGTCCGTGTCCTCAGCATCGGTTCGAACTAAGCGGATCATATCTAGTCGAGAGTTTTCGGAGGCGTCAGATCGGTTCCTAACTTCTTATTAAGTTTTTTGATCAGATAAGCCGACAGCAGCGGTGATTCTTTTTCGATATTTTGGTGGACAAAGAAATTTAATTCTTTCAAACCTTGGGCTTTCCAATCGGCGATCCGCTCGACCCATTCGTCAAGCCTACTGCGGTCCGACACAGCATCATTGGCCCCGACCCAGCGAACAAAAGCCGTCGGCGTCGTCAGCCGCATGTGCATCAGATCACGTCGTCCGGCGGTATCGACAAGCACGTTTGTTATCTTGTTTTTTTCAAGCAGGCCGAATAGCTGCTCCGACACTTCGGGGTCGTTGTACCATTCCGTTTTACGAAATTCCATCGCGAGCGGCGCCTTGTATTGCTTCCAGTTATCAACAAACGCGGCGACACGGTCAAAATCTTTCGGCCCGAAATTATTGTGCATCTGCAGGAACGGCATCCCCAGCTTTTCCTTCAGGTGCGACATGTTGGTGACGCTGATGTCCACCAACTCCTCAACGTCTTTCAGGCGCCGAAAGTGAGATATCGATTGCGTAAGCTTAGGAAAGAACTTGAAACCTTCCGGAACAGTTTCATACCACTTTTCATACACGTCAGCCTTAAAAAGCCTGTAAAACGTCGCGTTCAGCTCGATACAATTAAACTGCGTCGAGTAATACCCAAGCTCGTCCTTCACACCCTTCGGATAGAAGCCTTTCAAATCCGTCTTGTTCCACTTCGCGCATCCGATGTGGATGGACATGTCTTTAGCCTTCGATCTAGCGAGGACAGCCTTCGACTCTTCCCTGTCGTCCGGTATCGTGAAATCGATCTCCTCGGGGTTCGTTACTTGTCCGAATTTCATATTAAGTGTAGTTGCCTCAGTCTATTTGCTAGAATATTAGCATAGACATATGCAGTTCTCATTCGACAAAAACCTGATCGACATAGCCTTCAAAGTAGAGGACGGCGAGCGTCTGACATTTGACGAAGGCCTCGCTCTTTATAATACGACTGACCTCAACGCGCTTGGAAAACTCGCTGATACGGTTCGCCGCCGCAAGCACGGTTTGACGACGTATTACAACGTCAACCGCCACTTTAACCACACGAATATCTGTGTCGCTGACTGCAAATTCTGCGGCTTTTATCGCCGTGCGAGACAAGACGACGCCTATACGCACTCCATCGAAGAAGGCATACAAATTGCGCGTGACGCGGTGAATGAAGGTGCTACCGAGTTGCATATTGTTGGCGGGCTGAACAGCAAACTTCCCTTCGAGTACTACACTGACCTTTTCTCTTCGCTAAAGCGCGAATTCCCTAAGCTCCATCTAAAAGCGCTCACGATGGTCGAGCTTGATTTCTTTGCCCGGTTCTACAAAATGTCCGACGAAGACGTGATCAGCAAACTCAAGGCTGCGGGAATGGACTCGTGTCCCGGCGGCGGGGCCGAGATCTTTGCGGAGCCGACTCGCAGCCGCATCTGCGATCACAAATGCGACGGCGACCGCTGGCTCGAACTCGCGGGCAAAGTCCACAAAGCCGGGCTCAAAACCAACGCCACAATGCTCTACGGCCATATCGAATCCATAGAGGATCGAATAGATCATTTCGTAAAACTGAGAGAGCAGCAGGACAAGACCGGCGGCTTCCAGTGCTTCATCCCGCTCGCGTTCTACCCGCCGGGCACCGCGCTCGACAGCCTGCCCGGCCCCGACGCGATCGACAATCTCAAGACCATCGCCGTCTCACGCCTGATGCTCGATAACTTCGACCACATCAAGGCCTACTGGGTCATGCTCGGCAAAGCCACCGCCCAGACCGCCCTCCACTTCGGCGCCAACGACCTCGACGGCACCATCACCGACGGCGGCGAGCTCACCCACAGCTACTCCGTCGAATCCGGCGGCGAAGTAAAAATGACCAAACAAGAGATCATCGAAATGATCCAACGCGCCGGCTTCGACCCCGTCGAACGCGACACCGTCTACAACCGCGTTGACCGCGTAAATGCTTAGGAGAACGATATGGCAACCGCACATACGTTCTTGGCAAATGACGAAGATCTCCCCCTGATACTTAATTGGCTTAAGGATGCCGGTGCCGTTCCGGTTGCTCACGGTTTGGACGTTACCGATTTTGGAGCGACCGGGCATGAATTGGTGCTTTATTTTCCGGCCATTGGACAAGTCAACTTTCATGCGGACCCTGCCAACATGAGTGAGTATCAGGAAAACTCGTCTAACTGGCTTCAAGCGTTGTGGACTCGCATTAAGCAAGAAGAACAACCGGGAAGGAAGTTCGTCGATACAAACAAAACTCCTGCGGCGGGGTTGCGGCTTCCAGCTCTGAAGGATGATAAGTATTGGGTGTCGGGCGAACTCTGGTTTCCAACCATCAATTTACGAAAGATATTTCCTGAGCTCGGCAAGATCTGCGGTAGGTTCGAACGTTGGATAAGAAAATACCCTTGCGTATTCGACAATCGAAATGGGAAGTATAACGGCGAATTTGTGGGTCAGATTGCTCAAGCCGAGATCGTAAAATGCATTAATGCTCTGCCGTCAGCATACCAGCTGCTACAAAACGGCCATCACATGCGCGACTATATGGTGAACGATAAATCATTCGAGCGCTGGAAGGATCGATGGAAATCTGAAGAAGATGCAAATTCGCTCACGAAGCCCTGAAAATGCCTCACGAAGCGGTGCAAATCGCTCACGAAGGGGTTAATATGGCTCCCGAAGCAGTACAAACCAGTTCCGAAGCTCAATAAGTCACGCACGAAGCCCTACAATCTTGGGCTTGCCCAAGCGCAGTGCGGTCAGGCTTGCCTGACCGAGAGACGCACACCTAGAT
>JBEBGA010000150.1:0-7075 GCA_040081695.1 Pyrinomonadaceae bacterium | reverse complement strand
CGGTGCGACCTGGGTCTCGCTCCACCACGGCGGAGGCGTCGGCATCGGTTATTCGCTCCACGCGGGCCAGGTAATAGTCGCCGACGGCACGCCCGAAGCCACGAAAAGGATCGAAAGAGTTTTAACTACCGATCCAGGAATGGGTGTGATCAGACACGTTGATGCGGGATACAACGAAGCCATCGATTTTGCATCAAAGAATGATGTAAAAATCCCTATGGTCAAATAATTGCGATGAAATTAACTAAACTGACTTTGATAATCGTTTTGATGATATCCGTTACCGGAATTGTTGCAGCACAATCGTCCGGCGACGTCGCGGCTAAGAATAAACAGATCGAGGCGCAAAATGCCGCAATGCAAAAAGCCGTCAATGACGGAGCGGCCGCGTTTACTAAGAAAGATTACGCCGCTGCGATCGATATTTATCAAAAGGCCTACTCCGCTGACTCAACACATCCGACGGTTCCGATCTTGCTTAAAAATATTGCGGCAGTAAAACTTCAGCGCGGTATCGAAACGTTTAATGCGGGCGTCAAGGCGGGTGACGAAACATTGATGTCGAAAAGCAAAGCAGATCTTCTCGATGGTGAATATATGTGCATACGTGCCATTATGAGCGCGAAAAATAACAACTATGCACCCGACAAACTCGCTCCGATCAACGAAGTGCAGAAACAGATCTTTCAAAAGATCAGCTCTGTTTTCTTTTATATCGGCTCGGTAAACAGCGACGATCAAGCTCTGCAAAAATCGGCCGACGCGGCAAAGGCTTTTCTTGCTATTGCAGCGGCAAACGATCCAAACCGAACAGAGACGCAGCAAATACTAGCCGAATTGAAATCGTCGTATAACATCGTGGCAAAATAGATCTCTGGCAGATATTGATAAATCTCCCGAAAACCGACCAGCTATTCTTCGCATGGAATATCCAAGGTGAAATAGGTATAACCCGTCGTAACAATTCGTTTCTGTCCATTCCAAATACCGATCGAATATTTCAAGCTGTGTTCTCCGCACTCGATCTCAAGTTCTTCGTAGGGCATAAATATCTCAAATTGGTTATAGACGGCATCGGCAAATGCAGGAGTGAATTTTTTGAACACGGCGACAGCCCCGGTCGTTGAGTAAAATTTCTTATTCGAATCTTTCAACGGCGTCCCATTTGCGTTGTAAAAATAGATCGCATAAGAAAACTCTTGTTTGAGGCCATTTTTTACCTTGAAATCCGACGTAAAGAGCATGCCATCCTGTTCTGTTTTGTCGTCATACCCCTCAAAATCAACGGACACGTCGCTAAAGGAGATCATAGGACCTGCTGGTAATACCGGAGGTTTAACCGGCGTTGTCGGAGGCTTGTTAACAGGCGGCTTTGTTGCGATTTCCGCATCCTCGTCAAACGGGTACATTTCTTCAATTATTGCCTTGTCATTCTCGGATAGGACCGAGTTCGCCGGTTTTTTCGTTCCGCCCTTTATCAATTCAGGGGGATAATAGTAGTGCATGATCGAAAGCGGATCATACACACCGTTTGAGATCTCACTATCATTTCCATACTTCTTGAGGACTTGAGACTGAGTTTTTTCTCTCGACCATCCTTGCTTGGCAAAATACGCATATACTGCCTCTTCGTTCCATTGAATATTCTGGTTCTTGTTTTGATGTTCGTGATGCAGGCCGAGAGCGTGGCCAAATTCGTGCAGCGTAGTTCGTCTAAATTCCGTTTCGGGAGTCTTGTCGTTAAACCAGCCAAAATTCATCGACGCACCCGTTGCATCGCGAACAAACTGAGTGCCGCTTGGCGTTTTCACTTGCGACTGTCTGGCAGAATCTTTACCAAAATACGACCAGGAGCCTTTGTCCAAGGTGAAACTGACACGGATCTCAGCAGGCCCGGATTGAACGAAAACGAAATCGATATTACCGTATTCTTCCCAAGTCTCGGCGTATTGACGCACCTTACTTCTCACATATTCGTTACCATCAAGAAACCTAACACGGATCTCCTGTCCCGGTATCCATTTTTTTGACGGCTGATAAACCGCACGCGTAATTTTCGGATTCGCGGCTCTGTCTTCAATGACTAGATCCGTCACGCAACTGTAGACATCAGTCGTTTGTGTGAACGCAGGGATACAAAAAAGCAAGCAAATAAAAAACAGCAATGATAAACTAAGACTTTTCATAAGCTCATTATTGAATGCGAAAATCCCCGATAGGGTCGCACTATCGTATCTCCCAAAAAACGACGTTATACTAATCGTAATTGATATTCGAATGCCCAAGAGAAGTCAAGCATCGGTTATGTTGACTTCCGCAAAGATTAGGAAAATACTAGCTTTAATATGAGTGAAATATTTGACCTGACAACGCGTCCTGACGATCGAGTATTTTACCAACGAGGCGATGTCAACGATCCGAGGCTCGGTGAGGTCGTATCGCACGATCCCGGACAATATGGCTCGGCGGATATAGTGATAATTGGCTGCCCGCAGGACGAAGGTGTGCGGCGTAATAATGGACGTATTGGAGCAGCTGCAGCTCCGGATATGATCCGCGAACAGTTTTACCGTCTTACGCCTTTTAATATCAAAAAAAAGGTTTTCGATCTTGGCAACGTGGTTATCGGCGCGACGCTTGAGGAAACGCACGATACACACACATCCGTCGTCCAAAAGTTACTCCGAGACGGCAAACGCGTGATCGTGCTCGGCGGTGGTAATGATATTTCCTATCCGGACGGCGTTGCGATGGCTGAGGTGTTTGGTCCCGAGTGGTGGATCGGCGTCAATATCGATTCGCACCTAGATGTGCGTATAGCCGATGAGCGAAATAACGGTACACAGTATCGACAGCTACTGCAAGAAAAGCATCTTCTGCCGTCATATTTTTATGAGGTCGGCTATCAGACACACTTATGCTCGCCGATCTATTACGAATACCTACGCGAAAGCGGGGTGCATCGCATCAGTCTTGAACTGTTGAGATCGCGCTCCGAAGCCGACATTGAAATTAAAGAACAAATCAGACAGAAATTTATCGGTCACAGCTCGTCACTAAATACATTTTTTGGATTCGACATGGATGCCGTTCGATCGGCAGACGCTCCGGGCACGTCGGCCCCATCACCATTAGGTTTACGAGCCGGTGAGTTTATCCAACTCGTAAAGTATGCTGCCTCACTTGCCAATACAAAAATAATTGAATTTAGTGAGGTCAATCCATACTACGATGTCGATAACCGCACTACAAAACTTGTCGCCATCGGCATGCACCGGTTTTGCTCTGGTGTGGCTTGACACTTGTTCCATCCTGCCATTATCTATTTATATGTCTGAAACAAAAGTATTTACAGATGTGTCGCGTGAGCGACTGACCCGATTTCGTCGCGAACTCGCACAATGGGGCGTTAAGGTTCCCGATGGCGATGATGTCGAGGTCACAGGGCCGTTTGGCGTCATCTTGCGTGCGATCTATGACGAGGCATTGAAAACTCTCTCACTCTCTATCGTCGAAAAGCCTATGCTGATCCCCGAATCTCAGGTATGGAAATTCGTCGATAATGCCGCTGATAAGCTAAAGGCTTGATACGACCTTTACGCCCTAACTTGACACTTTTCCACAGCTTTGGCATTCTTATTGTTCGCTTTTCTCTTGGATTTGCGAGGGGTTTAGTCTCTTAGCTCAGTTGGTAGAGCATTACCTTGACAAGGTAGGGGTCAGCAGTTCGAGTCTGCTAGAGACTACCATTTACATACTTTCGATAAGATGCTTACGAAGTACTTTGCTGTTTTTACAACTACTACGCCCCGCTTCTAATGGCGGGACAGTTTAGAGTTATGCATTTATGCGTGAAGATCGCGTCTAAAGACGCAACTCTGAACCAAGCAAAGTCGCTCTTATCGGATCTGATCTCTGTTAGTAGTAGGAAGTTTGTTTATCGTTGATCTTTTTTGAGTTGGCTTTGCAGTAGCAAAGTTTCTATCTGTGTATGCAGATGGTTTACTTCGTTAGATCAAATTTACGGTGAACATAATATGAGCGAATTAAATATCAAATTTGGCGATAACCAGCGGTCTATCCCAGCTCCCGCGACTGTAGCGGATGCGATAAAGGCGTTTGACCGCGATGCGTTAAAGAAGACACTTGCCGCAAAAGTAAACGGCGAGGAGCTGGATCTGAATCGCGAATTGACCGCGACCGACGAGGTTTTATCGATCGAGCCGATCATTGCGGATTCGCACGATGGCCTTGAGCTTATTCGCCACTCGACCGCTCATCTGCTTGCTGCGGCAATACTTGATCTGTTTCCCGGAACAAAGCTAGGCGTCGGCCCGGCGTTGATGGAAGACCCGCGTTACGGGTTCTATTACGACGTCATCGCTCCGCGAAATCTAACCGAGGAAGATCTGCCTGTAATCGAAAAGAAGATGAAGGCAATGGCAAAGCAAAATCTTGTCTATCGCCGCGAGTTGGTTGATAAAGCGAGAATTCTCGACATTTTCAAAGAACGCGATGAGCCGCTTAAATGTGAGCTTATTACAGATAAAGTTTCCGACTCGGCAACGCTTTATTACATCGATAATTCGCCATTCATCGATTTTTGTCTAGGCCCGCACGTGCCGCACACTGGCAAACTGCAGGCATTCAAACTGCTTGCATTGTCCGGTGCATACTGGAAAGGCGATGCTGAGCGTGAGCAGATGCAGCGCATTTACGGAACTGCGTTTGCAAAGCAGGAAGAACTCGACGCATGGCTCAAACAGCGTGAAGAGGCTGAGAAACGCGATCACCGTAAGCTTGGAAAGCAACTCGACCTGTTTTCTATTGACGATGACTACGGCCAGGGGCTGATACTTTGGCATCCGAAAGGCGGCATTATCCGCAACGAGATGGAACGGCTGCTCAAAGAAGAGCTTGAGCGTCGCGGATATAGTTTTGTCTTTACGCCGCATATTGCGAAGCGCAATTTGTGGGTTAAGAGCGGTCACGAGGGCAACTATTCTGATTCAATGTACGCTCCGACGAGCATTGAGGACGAGGAATATCGTCTCAAGCCGATGAACTGCCCTTTCCACATCGGCATTTACAAATCGAGCCCGCGTTCTTACCGCGACCTGCCGCAGCGCTATTCTGAAATGGGTACGGTATATCGTGCCGAGCTTTCAGGAACGCTCCACGGACTGATGCGTGTACGCGGATTTTCGGTCGATGACGCCCATCTGTTCGTGCGTCCGGATCAGGTCCATGCCGAAGTTGCGGACTGTCTCGATTTTGCTATAAAAGTTTTCGAAACGTATGGTTTCGACAAGGTAAAATTTGAGCTGTCGGTTCGCGGCGGCGCGGAAAACAAAGGCTATCTGGGTTCTGACGAAGATTGGGCCGATGCTGAAAAGCAGCTTGCGAGTGCTCTCGACGAGCGAAATATCGCTTACGAACGAATCGAAGGCGAGGCCGCGTTTTACGGGCCAAAGATCGATATCAAGATCGAGGACGCCATCGGCCGCGTGTGGCAGCTTGGCACGATCCAACTCGATTTTAATCTGCCGGAGCGTTTTGAGCTCGAATATACAGGCGACGATAACCAAAAGCATCGTCCGTTTATGATCCACCGGGCGTTATTTGGGTCGATCGAGCGGTTCTTTGGCGTGCTGATCGAACATTACGCCGGTGCGTTCCCTCTGTGGCTCGCTCCGGTTCAGGTAACCGTTCTGCCGATCACGGATCGCATTAACGATTACGCCGAACAGGTCGCAGGGGAGCTTAGATCTGCCGGTTTTCGTGTAGAATCAAATACAATATCTGATAAGATCGGTGCAAAGATACGCGACGCACAGATGCAAAAGATCCCTTATATGCTCGTGCTGGGCGATAAGGAACTCGAGGACGGCACGGTGGCCGTTCGCGAACGCAAACAGGGCGACATCGGTGTGATGACGCTAAATGAGTTCAAGGAGAAAATTGCGGTCGAGAAATCGAGCCGCAGTCTCTAGGACGGGTTATTAACAACGGAGGCATTTATCGCTAGAAGATTTGGTGGAAAATTTAAGCCGCGGTTTCGTGAACCGCTGCACCGGACCAATGAACGCATACGCGTTCCGTCCGTTCGAGTTGTAACCGAGGATGGTGAGCTTTTTGGCGTAATGGATACGCGTGATGCTATCCAGGAAGCCCGAAATCGTGGTATCGATCTGGTCGAGATCGCACCTAAGGCTCAACCGCCGGTCTGTAAGATGATCGATTACGGCAAGTTTCTGTATGAGCAAAAGAAAAAGGCTCATGACGCCAAAAAGAAACAAGTCACGGTTGAGGTCAAAGAGATCAAGTTTCGCCCCGGCACAGACGATCACGATTACAGTTACCGTATGGAAAATGCCCGCAAGTGGCTTAACGACGGTGACAAGGTCAGAGCGACCATTGCATTTCGCGGACGCGAGATGACGCACCGCGAGCTTGGGGGCAAGATCCTCAAAAAGCTGACTGCGGACCTGATAGACCTGGCTGATGTCGAGGTTTATCCAAAGATGGAAGGCTATCAGATGTTCACGATCTTTAATCCAAAGAAAGCGAAGGTCGCAGATGCCAAAAAAGCTGCCCCTGAGGTAGTTGAAACAGAAGAAAAACCGGTCAAGGTAGCGAAACCCGCAGCCAAAAAACCGGCGGCGAAAGCTAAGGCCGAGCCGAAAACAGACGAAGACGAGATTTTTTAGATAGTTAGACAGGAGAGAGTTATGCCAAAACTAAAAACACACAAGGGCGCGGCAAAGCGTTTTCGCTCAACCGCCAGCGGCAAGTTCAAACGCGGACACAGCCATGCACGTCATATTTTGACCAAGAAAACGAGCAAGCGTAAACGCAATCTGGATATCGATTGCTTAGTGTCCGAAGGCGATCAGAAACGCGTCGAAAAGATGCTGCCGTACGGGAGAGATTAATTAGGAATTTCGAATAACGAATTTCGAATGATAAGAACTTTTTGATTCTATATTCGATATTCCGCATTCTTCATTGGAGGAATTATGCCAAGAGCAAAACGTGGTAATAAACGTTTAGAAAAACGTAAGAAAATTTTAGC
>JBEBGA010000149.1:0-7088 GCA_040081695.1 Pyrinomonadaceae bacterium | reverse complement strand
GCAGACAGCATATCAGATATCGCACCTTGCCGAGGCCGAGTTCCTGATGAATCGAATACGCCTCAGCCGCATTTCCCTGAATGATGTTCATATCGGGGAAATTTTTGTTGAGGGTTTTAACGAGGTCGCCGTCCAGCTCAATACCGAGGTATGAATCGCGGCTGGGGATCGCCCCGGTCAGGAATTTTGTGATCGCACCCGTTCCCACACCGAGCTCCAATACTATGTTGTGATCGTCCGGATGAATACCAGCCAGCATCTCAGCCGCCAGTTCCGGCGAACTGGGCGCGATGGCGCCAACCTTGAGCGGGTTTTTTAAGAATGCTTGTAGGAATTGAAGGTTTTCGTTCATACGGATCCGATCTCGCCGGATTCATTAATAGCGCCTAACAGTCGTTTGCTCAGACTGCAATTTTATACTCACAACCCTCGTTTTGGCAATACCTTACGACGGGCACTTCTCGTTTACCGTTTCTTAACGGTTTTTCTGACAGTCTTCTTTTTCGCCGCAGGCTTCGTCTTCTTTGTAAATGCTCCGGGTACTTCGGCCTCGATCATCAGCAGCGCGTCTTTACCTGTTCGAGTGTCATCGCCGCTGCCTCGTCGGCAGTCGCGCGCGAGCCGTCTTTCTTTTTCGGGAGATAAATGATCTTTTTGTTAAATTTGATGATCGGCCCCCAACGAGCATTTTCAACCGAGATCTTTTCATCTTCCCAGCGTTGGATGTAGCGGTTTGCTTCCTTATCGCGTTTTGCTTCGATAAGTTCGTTCATTTCCGCTTGGGTCAGATTTTCAAAATCATACCGTCGCGGCACATTGATGAACATACCGTCCCATTTGATGAACGGCCCAAACCGTCCTGTTCCTTTGGTTATCGGTTTGCTGTCAAACTCACCGACCGGTGCGTCCGCGATCTGTTTGGCTTTGATAAACTCAATCGCCTTTTCGGTGTCGACCGTCGCAAGGTCGGTGCCGCGGGGAATCGAGACAAATTCGTCGCCCCACTTTACGTAGGGCCCAAAGCGGCCAATGCTAACGGACAGATCTTTTCCGTCATACGTGCCC
This sequence comes from Pyrinomonadaceae bacterium, assembly GCA_040081695.1. Classification (GTDB taxonomy): domain Bacteria; phylum Acidobacteriota; class Blastocatellia; order Pyrinomonadales; family Pyrinomonadaceae; genus OLB17. Next base: position 6,023 of record JBEBGA010000149.1, on the reverse strand, counting down.
ATCGCGTCCTGCAATTTAAATAGGGCCAGAGCTTCTTCGAAAGTAATGGTTTCAATGCTCTGTCCGGGCGGAACCTTGGCAAATCTCGGTTTTTCCTCTTCGTCAACGCTGCCGATCTGTATGATCGGGCCGTAGCGCGCCATGCGGGCAACCACCGGTTTGCCGCTTTCGGGGTCGGTGCCCAGCGGTCTTTCACCCTTGGCACGTTCGGCGTTTTCGATCGTGTTATCTACGTCCTTTTTAAACGGACCGTAAAACTCCTCGATCATGTCGTTCCACTGCAGTTTGCCGCCGGCTACCTCGTCAAACTCTGCCTCGATCTTGGCGGTAAAACCGTAATCCATGATGTCGTCAAAATGTTCTTTCAGAAAATCCGTAACGACCAGCCCCAGATCTGACGGGAACAATTTGGATTTTTCGGCACCGGTGTTTTCCGAATCTTCGCGTTTGCTGATGACATTGTTTTTTAATACCAATACGCGAAACGCCCTTGGTGTGCCCTCTTTATCGCGTTTTTCTACATAACCGCGTTTTTGGACCGTCGAGATCGTTGGTGCGTAAGTGGACGGGCGGCCAATGCCAAGCTCTTCTAACTTTTTTACAAGCGAAGCTTCCGTATATCTCGGCTGGGCACGGCTAAACCGTTCGGTTGCTCTAAGTTCAGACAAAGGCAACGACTGCCCTACCTTCATCGGCGGCAGCAGGCCTTCGGTTGATTCTTCCGCGTCATCTTCGTCTTTATCTTCCTGATAAACTTTCAGAAACCCGTCAAATTTCAGCACCTCTCCCGCTGCCGTAAGCTCTTCTTTGTTGGTCGAGATCTCTATTTTAACGGTGGTTTTTTCGAGCTCGGCATCGGCCATTTGCGATGCCATTGTTCGTTTCCAGATCAGTTCATACAGTCTTTGCCATTCCGGGTCGTTGATCGTTGTGACACTTGTGTAAGTTGGGCGAATTGCTTCGTGAGCCTCTTGTGCGGATTCGTTCTTGTTTTTGAACTTTCGAAACTGCTGATATCTGTCTCCGTACAGGGCACTCACCGTTTTTGTAATATCTGCCAATGCTGTATCGCTCAAGCTGACGCTGTCGGTACGCATATAAGTAATATGGCCGTTCTCATAAAGCTTTTGTGCGATCTGCATCGTTCTTGCGACACCGTAACCCAATTTTCGTGATGCTTCCTGCTGCAAAGTCGATGTGGTAAAAGGCGGGGCTGGAGTGCGTTTGCCGGGTTTCACCTTAATATCGGTGACTTTATAATCGGCGCCGACGCAGCCGTTCAAAAACTTTTCGGCATCTGTGGCACTGTCTTGTTTTCTGCCCTCAGCCTTGAAAGTTACCTGCTTGCCGGTAATGTCATCCGCAAAAAATAAACCTTCGATCTTGAAATGGCTGACCGGCGTAAAGGCATTGATCTCGCGTTCGCGGTCGGCGATCAGGCGAACCGCGACACTCTGCACACGACCGGCACTCAGGTTCGTGCCGCTGGCGCTGATCTTACGCCAGAGCACGGGGCTTAATTCAAAACCGACGATGCGGTCCAGCACGCGACGGGCCTGCTGCGCCATCACCAGATCCATATTCACCGTGCGCGGATTATTGACGGCGGCTTCGATAGCGGGTTTTGTGATCTCGTGAAAAACGATGCGTTTGGTCGTTACCGGGTCGAGGCCCAGCACCTGGCAGAGATGCCAGCTAATGGCTTCGCCTTCGCGGTCTTCGTCAGTTGCGAGCCAAACTTCGTCTGATTTTTTTGCCAGAGATTTTAGTTCGTTTACGACCTTTCTTTTATCGTCGGGGACCGTATAGCGGGGTTCGAAATCGTTTTTGATGTCGATCCCCATGCCGGCTTTTTCCAAATCGCGGATGTGGCCAAAGCAGCTATTGACCTGAAAATCCTTTCCCAGGATCTTTTCGATGGTCTTTGCTTTTGCAGGGCTCTCAACTATTAACAGGTTCTTTGACATATTTCAGTAAGCCGACGTTTAAGACTTCTAACATCTTGCTGACAGGTCTGTCAAAGAGCCGTGTTTTTTACACCACTCAAAAACTACATCCGGCGGGCATAATGTTTTCCGGGCAGGACGCGGATCAGATCGCGGATATCGAGAGCAACGAGAGCACTATTAAGATAACCAAATGACAGCCCCGTCGCCTCAAGCAAAACGTCAATATGCGTTGATTCGTCCGCCGTCAGAGCGTCCCAGACCTTGCGTTCGTTATCGGTCATATCAGCCGGCACAAGCTCCGGCTGGCGTCTTGCATCCTCGGCTTTCGGCTCGTCGATCTTCGGCGGCAAAATGGCCGCCGCGATCTCACTCGGCATTTCGGCGACGATGTCCTGCCATTGCTGCACGAGCTTTGCCCCGGTCTTGATGAGGTAATTCGTCCCAAACGAATTTCTGGATGTGATGTTGCCCGGAACGGCCATCACCTCGCGATTCTGTTCCATCGCGAGCCGCGCCGTTATCAGCGACCCGCTCCGCTCGGACGCCTCGATGATCACCACACCATGACTCAGCCCGCTTATGATGCGGTTGCGGTACGGAAAGTTTTCCGGTATCGGCGGCGTGCCAAGCGGAAACTGCGTCACAACACATCCGCCCGCCGCTATGATCTCGCGAACGAGGCCGTTGTTTTCTTTTGGATAAATGCTGTCCAAGCCCGTACCCATCACGGCGACCGTTTTGCCCTGTCCGCGTATCGCCCCGCGATGTCCGGCCGTATCGATGCCGCGTGCAAGCCCCGATACGACCGTTATCCCACGCGAAGCCAGATCACGGGACAACATCTCAGACGCATTCTCGCCATAGGTCGAACTTTTACGCGAACCGATCACCCCGATACACGGCTGATCAAAACACGATTGCCAGTCGCCCCTGACATAAAGCACCGGCGGCGGATCATCGATCTCACGGAGCAGCGCCGGATAGCTACCGTCATCAAGTATCAAAATATCGCCGCCAAGCTCTTTGACCCGCTCAAGCTCGCTCGCTGCACGGTCATAAAACTCGCGCTTAATGATGCTGTCGATCGTCTCCGCCTTTAGCCGCAAAGACTCAAGCTCAGTCCGCCGAGCGTGAAAAACCGCATCCGCCGAACCAAACCGCTCCAGCAGCATCGTCGCCGCCCGCGGACCCACACCGGGCGTCATATTTAGTGCGATCCAATCGATCATCTCGTCATCGTATTTACTGACTTAGTAATAAAGTAACCAGCGTCGCACGCTGTGCGATGTCACTCACCAAAATATGCTCTTCGAGCGTGTGTGCCCCGGCACCAGCGATGCCAAGCCCGTCCAAAACAGGCACGCCCAACGCCGCGACAAAGTTACCATCCGACCCGCCGCCGACCTGCGCTTCGCCAAGCTCATATCCGAAACTTGCACCGATCTCGCGGGCTCGTTCGTACAAAGCAACCACAGCGTCAGTTCGCTCAAGCGGCGGGCGATTGATGCCGCCAGTTAGCTCTAAAGACACGCGGCCATCGGTCGGTACAAGCGATCTCAACTCGCCATCGAGCCTGTCCGCCTCATCCATCCGGCTAAACCGCACGTCGATCTCACACTCGGCGTGTTCGGGGATAACATTGGTCGTCGTCCCGCCGCGAAATGTCGTTACATTAACGGTCGTGCCGATCCCAGGCCGGGCGACCGCGTGGATATGCTCGATCTGACGGGCGAGCTCGGCAATGGCGTTGGCACCTTTTTCCGGTTCTAGCCCAGCGTGTGCAGGAACGCCGTGAGCGGTAAGTGTGTACATTCCCGTGCCTTTGCGGCCGGTTTTTACGCAGCCGTCAGCAGACGGTTCAAACACCAAACATTCAGCGGCACCCGCCGCTTCACGCTCGACAAACTCCTGTCCGCTGTGGCTGCCAACCTCTTCGTCACATGAGAGCAAGATCGTGATCGGGCGTACGGGACGCGTGCCGCTGACGGCAAAATACCGCAGCGTTTCGAGCATCAGCACGATGCCCGAACGCATATCAAAAATGCCGCAACCGTAAAACTTATCGCCCTCGATCCGCGTCGGATTTTTAAGATTGGTGCCAACCGGATGAACGGTGTCGGTATGGCCAAGCAGCAAGGTGTGTTTCAATTCCCCGGGAAACGCTCGAATTATCACATGCTCGCCATCCGCGACCGACACTCTTTCGACGGTCAAATCCGCCCCGGTCGCGAGAGCCGCCCTCTCTATCCAATCCGCGACCGTACGGCTCTGCACGGCATGGTATGACGGAGCCTCGATGTCGACGATCTCGCGGATCGCGGCGACGATCGATGGCTCGCGTTCGCGAAAATATTGTAGTGTCTCGTGTGGGGTCATTTGATAGAGAGACTAAAAACTAATGTCGGTGATCTTATTATCGGCGGCGTATTTACGGGCCTCGGCGTCGGTCTTAAATGTCATGACCACATCGTATTCCTTCATCACCATTTGACCGCCGATCATAAAACTATACATCGGCCGTGCGGCTGGCTGTGTCGGACACAAATCCAGTAGCGCGATCTCCAAGGTCTGTTTGACCGAGCTGGTGTGAGTGACAGGATACATTACCTTTCGGATGATCTTGCACGGGATCGCTTCTCCGGACGATACGACCGGTTTCGCTCCAAATGCCTGATTAAATATCTCGCCCATGCGGTACCCGGCGAGCGTCAATCTTTCTTCGGCGATCTTCAATCCTTTTTTCTTATACTTATCAGACGGCATTTCCCACCGTTTTAGGTCCGCGGAAAAAACATCATTTTGCGCCAGCGTCAGGCTCTCTTTCGCCCACGATCGAGGGTCTGACAAAGCAAGCCGGCCCTGCATCTTGGCGAACGGGTACTTTTTCATGAATCCTTTTGCGAGAGGCTCAAGAAAATCGATATCGCATTCGTTTTTGCTGTTTGGAATGTTTCGAACGACGATCGAATCCCAAAACCAGTGCAGGTTTTCCTGTTTGTCACGCGGCGTGTCTTTTGGCGTCAGTGAAAATGTGTTGCCGCCCTGATCGCCCTTTGGCTCGGTGTCGGTCACGCGGGCGGACGAATGCAGCGGCTGATGAATATCGCCGATCAGATGCTGCAGCCATGCGATCGCAACCGCCTTTTCACTATCAGGAGCCGTGCTGCCAATCACTTTTACAAATTCCGAGATCCTAGTCAGAGCTTGGCCGCCGTCCTCAGGGGCTTTTAAATATTCGATCTTGCCGTCTTTTGACGTCCAAAATTGGTCGTCATAATGCCAGTTGCCCTTATGATATTTCTTCATCCTGACCTCAAAATTGCGGTCGCGGATCAGATCGGCCCATGTCGCCATAAACATAAAATAGTCCCGCTTTCGCGCGTCCACATTTTGCGAACCGTACGGCATATAATACGTCCCGATCGTCGAATCCTCAGGCGCCGCAAGCAAGATCTTTAACACCCGTTCACGCACATCCGGCGTCATCCGCTGCCATGCGATATAGGCCGTGATCTTGTGCCCCGAGTCGTCCCACGCAAGAGCGGGCACCGCCGCCGCCATCAAAACCACAAAGATAAACAATCCGGGCAAAATCCGTCGTAACATATTTTTATCAACTCCTGAATCTTTTTCCACGATTCTATCGAATATAACAAACAAGAGAAAGGCTCTGCCCCGAAAGCGAAAAATATTATCAAACCTTTTCGCAAAATGGCTCATCTTATTGTTGCAAAGCTTTTCCGCCAAAGCGTTCTAAATAACAAGGGGTGGAGGAAAAGAAAAAATATGCAAGCGGTTTTGGAACAAAATGTGGTCGCCGAACGTGTAATAGACAGAACAAATGGTTTGTTCGGCAAAAAGATCGGTCTGCTGGTAAAACTATTAGGATGCAGGCACAGGCGATTGACCCGGCCATTTACAAATAAAAAGGGTTCGTATCGAGCGTGTCTTAATTGCGGAGCACGAAAAGAGTTTGATATAAAAAGTTTTAAGACATTGGGGACGTTTTACTATCCCCCGTCGGTGTCCTCGCGGCCGTAACAGCGGGGAATTCATACAACCTTCATTTATACC